>JAURHO010000097.1 GCA_030833265.1 Crocinitomicaceae bacterium
GAAACATGTGGTGGAAAACGATTCAAAAAGGAAATTCTGGAAGTGAATTTTGAAGATAAAAATATCGACGACATTCTAACTATGACTATCGATGATGCTATTTCGTTTTTCAATGAACACAAACAAACAAAAATCACTCAAAAACTACAACCACTGCAAGATGTTGGTTTGGGTTATGTGCAATTGGGGCAATCTTCTTCTACTCTTTCGGGTGGTGAAGCACAACGCATCAAATTGGCTTCTTTTTTAAGCAAGGGCACCCAAAGCACACCTACCCTATTTATTTTTGACGAACCTACCACAGGCTTACACTTTTACGATATTGAAAAACTATTGGTCGCTTTTCAAGCACTATTAGACCGCGGCCACTCCTTACTTGTAATTGAACACAACGTAGAAGTCATTAAATGCGCGGATCACCTGATCGATTTGGGTCCGGAAGGCGGTGAAAAAGGTGGCTACATCTTATTTGAAGGACACCCCAAGGCGCTGTGTGCAGATCAGCAAAACGCTACTGCTCAATTTCTGAAATCAAGAATGTCCTGACGGTAAATTCTGATTAATGTTCAATGTGCTGTTAATAACTAAGGACTTAAGTAGGCTTTTGGATTTTATATTCGCTTAACTTTGCAGAAAAATCATAGCATGGCAGCAGATATATTTGAAAAAATTCAAGCAAACCGAGGCCCACTCGGAATGCACGCAAAAGAATCTCACGGCTATTTCACCTTTCCTAAACTTGAAGGTGAAATTGGCCCTCATATGAACTTCAGAGGGAAAGAAAAACTCAATTGGTCACTCAATAACTACCTTGGGTTAGCCAACCACCCTGAAGTACGCAAAGCGGACGCTGATGCCGCAGCAGCAAACGGTTACGGCTCTCCAATGGGTGCCCGTATGATGTCTGGAAACTCAAACTTCCACGAACAACTTGAAAACGAATTATCGGCATTTGTTGGCAAACAAGATACCATTCTTGCCAACTTTGGCTACCAAGCAGTAGTTTCTGCAATCGACTGTCTAGTAGACCGTCATGATGTTATCGTTTACGACGCAGAATCTCATGCTTGTATCCTTGATGGTGTTCGTCTTCACATGGGCAAGCGCTACGTTTTCAAACACAACGACATCGAAGATTGCGAAAAGCAACTTCAACGTGCCACCAAACTTGCTGAAGAAACAGGTGGAGCTATCCTTGTCATCACTGAAGGTGTTTTCGGTATGCGTGGAGACCAAGGTCGTTTGAAAGAAATTGTTGCGCTTAAAGAAAAATACAATTTCCGCTTATTTGTTGACGACGCTCACGGAATTGGCGTTTTGGGTGCTACTGGCGCCGGAACAGGAGAAGAACAAGGTTGTCAAGATGGCATCGATATTTACTTCGGTACTTTTGCAAAATCTTTTGCACTCATTGGTGGTTTTATCTCTAGTGACGAGCAAGTTGTTGAATACTTGCGCTACAACATGCGCTCGCAGATCTTTGCAAAAGCAATGCCTGTTGCACTTGTAATTGGGCTTTTAAAGCGTCTTGAGCTCATGCGCAATCATCCTGAACTCAAAGACAAACTTTGGGAAAATACCAATGCCCTACAAAACGGTCTTAAAGCCGCAGGTTTTGAAATTGGCCCAACAAACAGTTGCGTAACGCCTGTTTACCTCAGCGGATCCATTCCTGAAGCTACCAACCTTATTTTTGACCTCCGTGAAAACTACAATGTTTTCTGTTCAATGGTTGTTTATCCAGTTGTACCTAAAGGCATGATCATTTTACGCCTCATTCCAACAGCAGCTCACACCCTTGAAGATGTCAAATACACCATTGATTGCTTCTCTAAAATCGTAGGTAAACTCAAAGCCGGAGAATATATGTCCGACAAAATTGCCGCGATCTAAGCAGCTCATTAGATTTCAAAAAAAATACGGGTTATGCGACCCGTATTTTTTTTGCGATTAACTTTTCAATATTCTTGAAATACTTGTTGTCTTCGGGCTCACAGAAAATAACTGAGCGCCCCTCTTTTCCGGCACGCCCCGTTCTTCCGATGCGGTGCACATAAGTTTCTGCAACTGTTGGCACGTCGGTGTTCACTACTAGGTCAAGGCCAGATATATCGATGCCTCGTGCTGCGATGTCTGTAGCAACTAAAATTCGGATTTTACCTTCTTTGAAATGACTCAAGGCCATTTGTCTGGCATTCTGAGACTTATTGCCGTGAATAGCCATAGCTTGTAACTTATTCTTTCCGAGCAGGCGCACCAGTTTATCAGCACCATGTTTTGTTCTCGAGAAGACCAACACACTATTTGCTTGATCTTCTTGAAGTAATTGCACAAGTCTTTGTTCTTTTTCTTTGCGGTCTGCCACAAGAATAGCCATTTGCTCAATGCGCTCGGCGGTTGAAGAAACAGGTGTTACGGTAACTTCTACAGGTTGTTGCAACAAGCTTTGCGCAAGGTCTTTGACTTCGTTGGGCATAGTTGCTGAAAACAATAAAGTTTGTCTTTGCTTCGGGAGCAACCTCACGATTTTTTTAACATCGTGGATAAAGCCCATATCGAGCATGCGGTCTGCTTCATCAAGTACAAATACTTCTAATTGTTTCAAATTAATAAAGCCCTGCTGATGTAAATCGAGCAAACGACCTGGTGTAGCAATTAAAATGGCCGGTTTTTGCTTTAAGGTTTGAATTTGAGCGTGTGGTTTGACACCACCGAATATCACCAAAGAACGCAATTTGAGTTTTTTGCCATAGGCCCTGAAGTTCTCAGCAATTTGAATAGCGAGTTCGCGCGTTGGCGTTACTACTAGCGCTTGAATGCCACCCGGGGCAGCATTGATTTTAGCTAAATTTTCAAGAATTGGAATGGCAAAAGCAGCAGTTTTTCCTGTTCCGGTTTGAGCCAGACCAATGAGGTCTCTTTGATCTAAAATAGGTGGGATTGCTTTTTCTTGGATGGGAGTTGCGTTTGTATAGCCTTTTTCAGCAATGGCTTCGAGGATTTCATTCCTCAAGGGTAATTCATTAAATAACATGCAATAATTAGTTCCGATCAAAGTGAAAAAACGTATCGTCACTTGCCCGGTTTCAAGGCAAAGTTACGGATAAATAACGGCTTGAACTATTTTGCCTCCAAGATGCGCACCAACTTGCGCTCGTCTATCTTTAAAATGGTTTCAGAAAAAGCTGAATCTTCATCGAGTAAAACCTTCTGAGTGGCAGAAAAATGGATGCCTGCTAAATGCGGTATTGCACTGAGTTTTCCGATGTTCCCGGCATGCACCCCTCCACCTGCCATGATTTCAATTTTTCCGAATGCAAAGGCTGACATTTCACTTAAATTCTCTAGACCATGTTCAACGCTTTTGGCAAATCCAGAAGTGAGTACACGTTTAAAACCAAGCTCTATCAAGACCTCAAGGGAGCGTTTCCACTCCAAGCTCTCGTCAAAGGCACGGTGAAAAGTCCAGTCAAGGTGTGGGTAATTGGCTTTCAACGAAGCCATATATGCTTTATCGATAGCGGCATTTTCTTTCAAAATTCCAACAACTACGCCTGCAACACCCATTTTAGCACAATAGTCAATGTCTTGTTCGATTTGAAAGAGCTCGCGGTTATTGTAATGAAAACCCCCAGCTCGTGGCCTGATCAAAACATGTGTATTCACACCCTGCTCTAGTGCCGCAGCAATCAAACCTGCGGAAGGCGTAAGCCCTCCTTGCTCTAGGTTTTGACAAAGCTCTATGCGGTCAAATTGGTACTTTTTTGCGAGATCTATTGCCTCAATAGATGCTGCACATAATTCGAATTGTAGCTGACTCATTGTCTCCAAAATTGCAAATTCTAGGTCAAAAATCCGTCCCTTTTTGCTTATATTTGTAGACAATCAACTAAAAATGGCCAAAGATAAAGCAAGCACAACGCAAGACCAGCTCGATTTCAATAGCTTTAAGCAACAGGTAATCAATGATTACCGTCTGGCCTGCATCTCCAGAGAGGCCTCTTTATTGGGCCGAAAAGAAGTCCTTACCGGCAAAGCCAAATTTGGTATTTTCGGAGACGGCAAAGAACTGGCTCAAATTGCGCTAGCCAAGCAATTTCAAAATGGTGATTTTCGTTCAGGCTACTACCGCGATCAAACACTCATGATGGCACTTGGCGAACTCACCGTAGACCAATACTTTGCAGGCTTATACGCCCATACCGACGTCAACATTGAACCACAATCGGCCGGCCGTCAGATGGGAGGCCACTACTCTACCCGCAACCTCGATGCCAATGGTAATTGGAAAAACCTAATGGCTCAAAAAAATAGCTCTGCAGATATTTCGCCAACCGCTGGCCAAATGCCGCGCTTACTTGGCTTAGCGCAAGCATCAAAAGTCTACCGCGAGCACCCAACACTTAAAGAACTCGAATACTTTAAAAATTTCACCAATGGTGGTAACGAAGTTGCTTTCGGTACTATTGGTGACGCTTCCACTTCAGAAGGCCCCTTCTGGGAAACCATGAATGCAGCAGGTGTGCTTCAAGTCCCGATGGTGATGTCCGTCTGGGACGACGGCTACGGCATTTCCGTTCCAAGAGAACTCCAGACAACCAAAGGAAGTATTTCAGAGGCATTGGCTGGTTTCCAACGCAACACAGAGAAACCTGGCTTTGAAATTTTGGTCACAAAAGGTTGGGATTACGCCCATCTCTGTGAAACCTATGAAAAAGCCGTCCAAATTGCCCGCTCAGAACACGTGCCTGTTTTGGTTCACGTCAAAGAAGTGAACCAACCGCAAGGTCACTCTACATCTGGCTCTCATGAGCGCTACAAATCTCCAGAGCGTTTAGAATGGGAAACTACTTTTGATTGCGTCGTAAAATTCAAAGAATGGATTTTATCTTTCGCTGAGAAAGGTTTGGTCTTAGCGAGCTCAGAAGACCTCGAATCTATTGAAAAAGAAGCAAAGGAAGCTGTTAGAACAGCTAAAAACAATGCTTGGCAAGCTTTTGTTGCAGACATTCAACAAGACAAAGATGCCTTGCTTTCTATTTTAAATGGCTTTTCAGCTGCACATCCGCTGCATGAGACTTGTTCTTTGGCAGCGCAACAATTGGCAAAAGAAAAAGACAGCATTCGCCGCGATCTATTACAGGCAGCTCGTGCCATTCTCAGAAAATCTTTAGGGGATCAAAGCCCTGAACGTCAAGCTTTAGTAAACTGGATTGCTCAAATTCAAGACAAAGCCCAAGATCGATACAGCTCACATTTACATTCTGAATCAGCGCAACGTGCAGCAGCTGTTGCAACTGTTCCGGTACAATATGCCCCTGAGCAACAACAAGAAGACGGACGCATCATTTTGCGCGAAAATTACCGCAAGCTTCTAGAAACCAGACCCGAAGTATTGGTCTTTGGCGAAGATGCCGGTAAAATTGGCGGCGTCAACCAAACTTTAGAAGGTCTACAAGAACAATTCGGAGCGCTCAGAGTATCTGATACCGGAATCCGCGAATGCACCATCATCGGCCAAGGAATTGGTATGGCCATGCGCGGTCTTCGCCCGATTGCTGAAATTCAATATTTAGACTACCTACTCTATGCACTTCAAATCATGTCCGATGATTTAGCGACAGTTCAATACCGAACCAAGGGAGGACAAAAAGCGCCGCTTATTATCAGTACACGTGGACATCGATTGGAAGGCATTTGGCACAGTGGTTCTCCAATGGGAATGATCATCAATTCTTTGCGCGGAATTCACGTTTGCGTGCCTCGCAACATGACCAAAGCGGCTGCTTTTTATAACACTTTATTACAAGCCGATGAACCTGCTTTAGTTATTGAACCGCTCAACGGCTACCGAACCAAAGAACGCATGCCGCTTAATTTCGGCGAATTTACGCAAGCGCTTGGGGTTCCGGAAATCGTTAAAGAAGGCTCAGACCTCACCCTAGTATCTTACGGCTCAACTTTCAATATTTGCGAGCAAGCCGTGGCTCAACTCGAAGAATTGGGCGTTTCAGTTGAACTCATCGATGCACAAACTTTGTTACCATTTGATGTCAATCACATGATTGGCGCTTCTGTAGCCAAAACCAATGCCCTTCTCATCGTAGACGAAGACGTGAGCAGCGGTGCTAGTGCCTTCATGCTCGATCAAATCT
>JAURHO010000098.1 GCA_030833265.1 Crocinitomicaceae bacterium
GGTCCCCGAGGGCGCCATCGGTGAAGAACCCAAAGTAAGTATTGTAGAGTGTTTGCGTACCCCGGTTGATGAGCTCGTAATTATAAAACGTCATGTTATTGATCTCATCATTGGAGGCAAAGGCAAAGGCCTGAGCCCTGATTTCCATGCCAATAGGATCCGCCCCGGTCTCTGTATGAATGTTTCCTTTGTCATTCATGACCCACCAGTAATTGAGGTCACCGTAGAGAGAAATTTTACGCTCGGTACTGCAATCTTTGGTTTTTTTGATGTCGTACCATGGGAAATCGCCTTCTTGCCAATTATAGGTGCCATCATTATTGCGGTCATAAAATGGCGCTAAATAATAGTCTTGGCCTTGCGAGACATCGCCATGTGCAGGCCATTCTTTGATGATATCTGGAATTTTGTAGTTTGGAAATAAATCAGCTTGCGTACTGGTTCCGTTTTGTTGGTCGTAAATACCGGCCTCATACCAAGCATTGAATTCTCGAATTTCATCTTGACTCGAAACGAAATGTTTATCGAATTTGCTGCAGTTGTCATAGGTGGTTTCTGCGTATACCTTAGACAAGGGCCCCGTCCAGTAATCTTGTCCATTTCGATAGCGCAAAGCGGCAAGTTTCAATTGATTATTGACATCGGTTCCACCCAACCAAAGTGCAGCAGTAAACAAAGCCATGATGCCAGAGTTTTTTGGCACCTCATACATCGAATAATTCTGGTTCGGGATTTGCCAAAGGTTACCTGCAGTATGAACCATTGCGCGCACATTATTGAGCTCCATGAAGGTAGTATGCGTAGGAGGTGCGCAGTTGGCGCCTTTGTTTTGAGGTTTGATTGTGGGTTTTGCATTCCCGGAATAGGCCTGTGAAAAAGCTATTTGGGAAAGGCTAAAAGTTACGAATAAAAAGAATAAAAGTATGCGCATGAGGTTTCTAAATTAAGTAAAAATTCGCTGTAAATTTGAATATGAAACAACTCGAAACGGCCGAAGATATCCATCAGTTAGTCAGCGTCTTTTATGACAAAGTGCTTCAAGATGAAATTTTAGCTCCTTTTTTCTCTAGAATGGACTTCTCAGCTCACCTCCCACAAATGGAGAAGTTTTGGCGTTTTGCCTTGTTAGCTGAAACGGGCTACACCACCAATGTCACTGAAAAACACCTGCATATGCCGCTTCATCAGGCACATTTTGACCGCTGGTTATCCTTGTTTAACCAAACACTCGATGAACTATTTGAAGGTGAATTGGCCGTTCAAGCCAAGCAAAGAGCGGCAGTAATTGGCTGGACGATCAACTCGAAAATGAACCCAAGTCATTAAATAAACATTTCTATCTTAAAAACTAATACGGCCTTGATAAAAGCCTTGCCGACTAAAATGTATTTTTGAATCATGGCAAAAAAGGCAGATATCTATAGCAAACGCGGCATTCGAACAGGTTATGTCTCGACCGTGATCGGCATTTCACTCGTTATTTTCATGATTGGCCTTGTATTAGGCGGCATTTTCGGCTTGCGAAGTATCGAGAAACAAGCCAAGGAAAATATTCAAGCAGATATCTTTTTTAAGTCGGACTTAAACGATGCTGATATCAAGCAAATTGAAGAAGAGCTGAAATCTTGGCCTGAATTTTCAGACGTATTTTTCATTTCTCCAGAGCGCGCCATTCAAGAATTTGCCGGCGAAAGCGATGTAGAAAAAGATGTACTTGCCTTGTTTGACGCTGAAAACCCGCTGCCGCCAACCATCGGCATCAAACCGAAAATGGAATTTGCCAGCCAAACGGGTATGGCCGCCATCAAAAGAAAATTGTTAGCGCGTTTCAAATCAGAAATTGACGAAGTGAACTACGATAAATCGAGCGTATCAAATGTCAATTTGGGCTTTAAGCAGTTTGCGCTTTTGTTTTTAGCGGTTGCCTTATTACTGATCGTTATTGCAGTGGCCATGATCAACAATACCATCAGGCTTGCGCTATATTCCAAACGCTTTACAATCAAAACCATGCAGCTCGTTGGGGCAACGGCCATGTATATCCGCAAACCTTTCCTGGGGCAAGCGCTTTTTCAGGGCCTCATTTCTTCATTAATTGGTTTGGCTTTGCTCTTGACGGTTTTCTATGGTTTAAATAATTTATTGGACACCATTGAAATATCGTATACGCTAGAAAGTTTCTTGTTTTTAGTCGGTCTATTGTTTGTGATTGGCGTTTTTATTACCATGATTTCTACTTGGTTTGCACTAAACAAGTATCTTCGTATGAAATTAGATGATTTGTACTAAGCTATGAAGGAACCTATCAAACACTTCGGATTTGACCCAGCCAATTACAAGTGGCTTTATATTGGTCTTGCCATTAATATTCTTGGTTTTTTACTCATGATTGGCGGGGGCTCTGATGACCCTAAGGTCTTCAAAGAAGCCGAGCTCTTCAGTACACTTCGCATCACTATTTCACCTATGCTGATTGTTGCTGGTTATGTCGTGATTTTTTACGCCATCATGAAGCGCAACAAAAAGGATAACCAAGACGCCTAATCCATGACTTTTCTCGAAGCGATTATTTTGGCCATCATTGAAGGCCTCACCGAGTTTTTGCCCATTTCTTCCACTGGCCACATGATCATTGCCTCCACCATGATGGGCAATGCAGCCGATGATTTTGTGAAACTCTTTACGGTGGTCATTCAGTTTGGAGCGATTCTCTCTGTTGTTGTGGTTTATTTTCAGAAGTTTATCCAAACCTTCCGCTTTTATTTACTTTTGGCGGCAGCGTTTGTACCAACCGGAATTATTGGCTTGCTAGCCAAAAAACACGTAGACGCGTTGCTTGAAAATGTAACCGTTGTCGCTTGGATGCTCTTATTAGGGGGCATTATTTTATTATTTGTTGATCGCTTTTTTGCCGACAACGAAAACCAAGTATCAGAAAAGCCAATTGACTTCAAGACAGCCATTATCATCGGCACCATTCAAAGCATTGCCATGGTACCCGGTGTTTCAAGATCTGCGGCAACGATTATTGGTGGCCTAAGCCAAAAACTCACCAGAAAAGCAGCCGCTGAATTTTCCTTCTTTTTAGCAGTGCCAACTATGTTTGCGGCCACGCTTAAAAGCATGTACGATGAAAAAGAACTTTTACTGCAATCTGGCGGCCGCGAATGGGGCTTATTACTTGTCGGCAATCTAGTAGCATTTGTGGTGGCTTATTTAGCAATCAAGTCCTTCATTGCATTCTTGCAGAAAAAAGGTTTTAGGGCCTTTGGCTGGTATCGCATCGCACTTGGTGCAGCCATGCTCATTCTTTTGGCGCTAGGCTACAACCTTCAAATGGCAGGCTAATGCTCGATATTCAAGAAGGTTTAACCATCCTTGTAGACAAGCCCTACACATGGACTTCATTTGATGTTGTCAATAAAATTCGCTGGAATTTAAAGAAAAAACTGGGTGTTAAAAATGTAAAAGTAGGCCACGCCGGCACGCTAGATCCTTTGGCAACTGGGCTTTTAGTGCTTTGCTTAGGAAAGCACACCAAACTCATTGAGGGCCTGACCAACGATACCAAAACGTATACTGGTACGTTCTTGCTCGGCAAAACAACGCCTTCTTTTGATCTTGAAACCGATTACAATCAAGATTTTGAAACCGCTCATATCGATGCCGATTTACTGGAAAGTGTGCGTCAATCATTTTTAGGTGTTCAATTACAAACTCCCCCGATATATTCGGCTAAGCAAGTAGATGGCAAACGCGCCTATGACTTTGCAAGAGCAGGCAAAGAAGTCGAGCTCAAACAAAGCCAAATTGAAATCACTGATTTCAAAATAGACGCTAGCCGTTTTCCGGAAATCGATTTTGAAATCGCGTGCAGCAAGGGCACCTATATTAGAAGTATTGCCAATGATTTTGGCCGCAAACTGCAGTCCGGAGCCACGCTCATTGCCTTGCGACGAACACAATCTGGGGCTTTCAATATAGAAGACTCCAAAAGCGTTGAGCAATGGATTGAGTTGATCAATCAGGAAGAAATTTATATTCCATCTTGATAAAAACTCATGCGATAGCGGCTATTCTTTAATATGCTTTAACTTTTCTTGAACATCTTTGATAAGGCGATTGTAGTTAGCAATCTTGTCTTGGTATCCATTTTCTTCAGCCCTGTGTAATCTCTTTTGAAGATAGTGTAATCGACGTCCGAGTTTGTATTTGTCCCATTTGTATAAGATGCGTTTCATGGTGCAATAATTTAAATGAATACTGAATGAAAAGTCCGTTTGACTTCCCCTAAATGTAGGAAATTCCTAAATGAAATCCAAGAAAAATATTTCGTTACAACACAACATTAAAATGCGGTGGCAAGCCCTCGATAAATTTGCGAGAAAGTTATTTTGTTTGTATCTTTGTGGCCCTGAAAGTCGAAAGAATGCCTCGGTGGCGGAACTGGTAGACGCGCTGGATTCAAAATCCTGTTCTTTCGGGAGTGCCGGTTCGATCCCGGCCCGAGGTACAAAAGCCCTAGATTTTTCTAGGGCTTTTTTTATTCGTTAACTTTTGAAAAGATATTTCACTTAAATTCGTTACAGCATACAAGTCTTTGATTATGAAAAATATAGGTGTATTTTTTGCAATTTTCTCGGTGCAAGCTGCTATTGCTCAGTATGTAAACTTGCCACAAATTAATATGCCGAGTGCACGAATTTACATGAGCCCAATCGGTTCAGATTCGAATATTGGGGATAGCTTGGCGCCAGTGGCTACATTTAGTAAGGCACTTGATTTACTCAATGCAGCTTCTGCAAATCAGAGTGGCGAGGTGTATACAGAAGTTGTGCTTTTTGAAGGGTTGTATGCACAAGCATTGGCTCAGCCCCTCAACAAATTTCAATATCCCAACCGCAATTTAAATGTAAGTGTTCGGGGCAGGGGCGTGGTCAATCTTGATGGTCAAATGCTGTCGAGTCTAAGTAGCGGATCCGGAATGGTGCACTTGCTAGGAAGTCATATTTATGTCAAAGGAATCAGTATTTTGTATTCGCCTGCAAACGGTGTGCGTTTTGGTTTTAATTATAACGGCACCGTGATTAATTCAGCCGATATTTTAATAGAAAACGTATCGGTAAGTGCAACGGCTGGGCATGGTATTTTAGTCGGGATAGGAGCCTTGAATACGGCCAATCAATTTACGTTAACGCCTAAAGCCAATCGCTTTCTTATTCAAAATTGTCAGGTGCACGACGCGGTCAATTTCAATACGGTTCAGACCCAATGGGGTTCTGCCATTAAAGCCTGGAATGCTAGTAATGTGACGGTCAGAAATTGTGTTGTTAGAGATAACGGTGGCGAAGGAATTGACTTCGATGACTGTGATTCTATTGATGTTTATGCCAACGAAGTCGAAGACAATGTTGTGGGTATTTATCTCGATAAAGTCACCAATGGGTGGGTGCATCGAAATGCGATTTCAAATAGTCAAAAACAATCTCCGGGAATGCTTTTTGCCATGGAAGCTTTTACCTCTTTAATGACCAATCATTACATCAAAAACATCAAAATATTCAATAATATTCTTCTGAATACAAGAGGTATGCACTTTTGGCAAGGAAGTTACGGAGCCAATCAGCAAGGTTATTTTGATAACATAGAAATTGCACACAACACGATTATCGGAAGGCAGACAGGAAATGGTTCTTGCTTACACTTTAATTTTGAAACGTTTTTTAGCCAACCTGCATTAAATGTACATTTCAATCAAATCAGTTTACATCGTAATCTTATAGCAGCATCGCCAGACAGTTTAAATAATAATCAATTGATATTCGCTACATTGCCTATACCAGGATTTAGTGCTGGTTACAACATTTACAAACAAGCAGTTTGGGCACCAATGTCCGGTTCAACCGATGTGATCGACGCCACCCTGCCAATTTCTCTAAATAACTTTTCAAGTGCTGTTCCCGGAAATGGCCCTGTTCCAATTCATTTGGTGCCACTTTCTTCCATTGTTACTGATTTCGCAGCTCAACCGCGACATCCTGTTGAAACTGCTGCGGGTGCCTATGAGTTTGATTTAGTTGGAATACCAACGCTTTTAAAAAATCCGCTTCGAGTACACCCTA
>JAURHO010000099.1 GCA_030833265.1 Crocinitomicaceae bacterium
AAGGGCCGGTCATTAAACAAAGCTGATGACCTGTGGTTATGCTAAAAGTGTTAGCGTCTTGTAAAAGTGCTAAATTGCCTTTAACCTTATCAGATACTGAGAGGTCTTTGTATTTTTCTTGCAAGACTTGCGCAAGTAGCGCTCTTTGTGCAGCAGGATAACTTTGCCTTTTAAGGGCAATTTGCTTTTCAAACTGAGCGTAACGTTGCGCGTCCATTTTTAACTACATGTTTCTGCGGTACTGACCACCAACCTCAAACAAGGCGTTTGTCACTTGGCCTAATGAGGCTACTTTGCAGGTCTCCATGAGTTCGGCAAAGATATTTTTGTTGCGAATGGCAGCGTCTTGCACTTTGCGAATTCCGTCTTCTGCTTTTGCTTTTTGCGCGTTTTGAAGATTTTGAAGCATCTCAATTTGGTATTGCTTTTCAGCTTCAGTAGCTCGAATCACCTCTTTTGGTAAAATGGTTGGTGATCCTTTTGAACTGAGGAAGGTATTGACCCCAATAATCGGAAACTCACCGGTGTGCTTCAAAGTTTCGTAGTACAACGATTCTTCTTGAATTTTTGAGCGCTGATACATTGTTTCCATGGCGCCTAGTACACCGCCACGTTCAGTGATGCGGTCAAATTCGGAAAGAACAGCTTCTTCTACTAAATCGGTAAGCTCTTCAATGATAAACGAACCTTGGAGTGGGTTTTCATTTTTAGCCAAACCTAATTCGCGGTTGATGATCAACTGAATGGCCATGGCTCTGCGCACCGATTCTTCGGTTGGCGTGGTAATGGCTTCGTCATAGGCATTGGTATGCAATGAGTTACAGTTGTCGTAGATAGCGTAAAGCGCCTGCAGTGTGGTGCGGATATCGTTGAAGTCGATTTCTTGCGCGTGCAAGGAACGGCCAGAAGTTTGGATGTGATACTTGAGCATTTGTGCTCTGGCATTGGCGCCATATTTCTTTGCCAAGGCTTTTGCCCAAATACGGCGAGCCACACGGCCAATAACTGCATATTCAGGATCAATACCGTTAGAGAAAAAGAAGGAAAGGTTCGGACCAAATTCATTGATGTCCATGCCACGGCTGAGGTAGTACTCTACATAGGTAAAGCCGTTGGAAAGCGTAAAGGCCAATTGTGTAATTGGGTTAGCGCCAGCTTCAGCGATGTGATAACCGGAGATAGAGACCGAATAGAAGTTTCGGACACCATTGGCAATAAAGTATTCTTGGACATCGCCCATGAGGCGCAAAGCAAATTCAGTGGAGAAAATGCAAGTATTTTGTGCTTGATCTTCTTTTAAAATGTCGGCCTGAACCGTTCCTCTGACTTGTTTGAGGGTATCGGCTTTGATTTGTGCATATACTTCAGGTGCCAAAACTTGGTCACCGGTAACGCCTAGCAAGAATAAACCTAGCCCGTCATTGCCTTCAGGTAATTCACCTTGATAAGCTGGGCGTGGGGTTCCTTTTTCTTTGTAAATAGCGGCGATTTTCGCTTCAACTTCTGCTTCAAGGCCGTTAGCCCTGATGTATTTTTCACAGTTTTGGTCAATGGCGGCGTTCATAAAGTAAGCCAGTAACATTGGGGCTGGGCCATTGATGGTCATGGATACTGAAGTAGCTGGATGGCTGAGGTCAAAACCTGAATAGAGTTTTTTAGCGTCGTCTAGGCAGCAAATAGATACACCAGAATTTCCGATTTTGCCATAGATGTCTGGGCGCAAATCTGGGTCATTGCCGTAAAGTGTTACGGAGTCAAAGGCTGTAGACAAGCGCTTGGCAGGCATTCCGAGAGAAACGTAGTGGAAACGCTTGTTGGTGCGTTCTGGGCCACCTTCGCCAGCAAACATACGGGTTGGGTCTTCGCCTTCGCGTTTGAAAGGGAAAAGCCCAGCTGTGTATGGGAATTCACCAGGAACATTTTCTTGGAGTACCCAATGCAAGATGTCACCCCAACTGCGGTAGTTCGGTGTTGCTACCTTTGGGATTTGCAAATGAGACAACGATTCTGTGTGTGTTTGGATGCTCAAGACTTTATCCCGCACCTTGAATTGGTATTCAGGGTTTTTGAAAGCTTGTTTTTTGGCATCCCAATTTTGAATGATCTCCCAGTTTTTGGGGTCAAAGTTGAGTTTTTCCTTTTCAAAAGCCTCTTGTAAAGACTTCACTAAGCGATCTTTGTCATCGAGGTTGGACGCGCTTAAGGCATCCATAGAAACCTGATAGCCATAGAGTTTTTCGGCTACTTGAACTTGCTGCGCTACCCATTTGTCATAGGCGCGGTTGTTTTCAGAGATTTCAGAAAGGTAGCGCGTGCGGTCTGGCGGAATCACGTAGATCTTTTCAGACATTTCACGCGTAATTTCAAAAGTAGATACCAAATTGCTATTGGCTTTGCTGACCATTTTATCCATGAGCACCTTGTAAAGGGTGTTCATGCCTGGGTCGTTGAATTGTGAAGCAATAGTGCCATAAACAGGCATGTCATCTACAGGGTTGTCCCAGAGGTTGTGGTTGCGTTGGTATTGTTTGCGGACATCACGCAGGGCGTCGAGGGCACCGCGTTTGTCAAATTTATTGAGTGCAATGACGTCAGCAAAGTCGAGCATATCGATTTTCTCGAGTTGCGTAGCTGCACCGTATTCTGGCGTCATGACATATAATGAAACGTCAGAGTGGTCTAGAATTTCGGTGTCAGATTGCCCAATTCCGGAAGTTTCAAGAATGATGAGCTCATAATTGGCGGCTTTTAAAATCGAAATGGCTTCGGCCACATGTTTAGAAAGTGCCAAGTTGGACTGACGCGTTGCCAAAGAGCGCATGTAAACCCTCGGGCTTTTGATGGCGTTCATGCGGATGCGGTCACCGAGTAGGGCGCCACCCGTTTTTCTTTTGGACGGGTCAACAGATACAACCGCAATTTCTTTTTCAGGGAAGTCAATTAAGAAACGGCGCACCAATTCATCGACTAATGACGATTTCCCAGCGCCACCTGTTCCGGTAATACCGAGCACAGGCACTGCTTTTTGCGCGCCTTTTTCTCGGAGGATTTGAAGCAATTCGGCATTGGCTTCTGGGTAATTTTCAGCGGCACTGATGCAATGAGCTAGGTAAGGAACGATCTTCTTTTCTACTTGCTCGAGAATAGAAGCAGCGCTTTCTTTTTTAGGCTCTCCGACTGCGAAATCACATTTTTGAATGAGGTCGTTGATCATGCCTTGAAGGCCCATTGCGCGGCCATCATCAGGATGATATATTCGGGTAATGCCGTATTGTTGTAATTCTTCAATTTCAGAGGGAAGGATGGTGCCGCCTCCGCCACCAAAAATTTTGATGTGCGGTGCTCCTTTTTCTTGCAAAAGGTCATACATGTATTTGAAATACTCAGTATGGCCACCTTGATAAGACGTCATGGCAATAGCCTGCGCATCTTCTTGAATGGCGCAATCAACCACTTCTTCAACCGAACGGTCATGCCCCAAGTGAATGACTTCACAGCCCGTTGCTTGGATAATGCGACGCATGATATTAATGGCCGCATCGTGACCATCAAAAAGCGAAGCAGCCGTTACGATGCGAATTTTATGTTGTGGGATATAAGGTTTTGCCTGTTCCATAGGGTGTTTGATTGATGCGCAAATTTAGCTTTTTTTCAGGAATTCTTGACAACAAGAATTTTATCGACAATAGCCGCAACAGCAGGGCAAATCAGGGTGTTTTGCGCTGTGAGGTCCATGATTTGATACATGTTTTTGCGGTCGGTGTGTGGGTATTCTCGGCAGGCGAGGGGGCGGTCGTCATAAACGGCACAAGTGTTGTCGTCGAGGAGGTTGAAGCACGGTGAAGTTTGAAGGACGTAATCATCATCTTCGTCAACTTTGAGGTAGCGCGCAATCAATTGACTCTCCTTCATTTTGAGGGCCTTAGCCATTCTTCTAATATCGGGTTGCCTAAAAATAGGGCTGGTGGTTTTACAGCAGTTGGCACAACTGAGGCAATCTTTCTTGGCAAATTCTTTTTGATGCGCTTCGTGAAAACGAGCATCGAGGTCTTTGGGTTTTTGCTTGTTCCATTTGCGAAGCTGAACCTGATTGCTTTTGAAATTTGTTTTGGCGTTTTCCAATATTGCCTGATCTTCCTTACTGAGTGCTGCCATATGTAGGTTTGTGCTAACTTTACACGAAGATACAATCATAATGGAATTTCCGCAGTTCAGAAAGCTCTCAAATGGTAAATCGTATTATAAAATTACGGGGTCTGCTCATTTTATCGAGCTGCAAAATATCGGTTCGAAATGGTTGAGTTATCAATACCACGTCACCCAATTTCCTGATTTATTGCGCTTACAAGCCATGATTGATGCGGCGGCTCCTTTTGAAATAATTGATGCACAAGCATTTATTGATATCCAAAAACAAACTGAAATAGCAAACGTTAATTGAAAATGAAAAATACAGCACTTCTTACCGGAGCTTCTTCCGGCATCGGAAAAGAATTGGCTAAAATACATGCATCAAAAGGTCGTGACCTCATCCTTGTAGCCAGAAGACTCGAATTATTACAACAACTACAGGCTGAAATCATTGAAAAATACAAGGTTCAGGTAGAAATCATTCAAAAAGACCTGAGCGTAGTCGGTTCTTCTCAAGAACTATATGATGAAGTAACTGCCAAAGGATGGCAAGTGGATTATTTGTTTAATAATGCTGGTTTTGGTGGTAAAGGCGCTTTTTTGGATCGAGACCTAGAGGCAGATGTTGAAATGGTGCGCTTAAATGTCATGGCACTCTTGAAATTGACGCATTTATTTGGTAAAGACATGAAAGCCAGAGGCAAAGGTAAAATTCTACAAACAGCAAGTACAGCAGGTTTTTTACCGGGCCCATACCAAAACACTTATTTTGCAACCAAAGCATTCGTGGTTTCACACACGCAAGGCTTGGCGCATGAATTGAAAGGGACAGGTGTAACCGTAACGGCGCTTTGCCCGGGCCCTGTAGCAACAGAGTTTGCACAAGTTGCCGGTTTTGGTGGTTCTAAAATGTTTGATGGCGCCGCTAGTGCCTACAAAACAGCATTTAAGGCCTACAATGCCACGGAAAAAGGGAAAACCATCTTTATTTCAGAGCTTCAGTATGCTTTTTTAATCAAAATATTGATGCCTTTTATGCCGACAAGCATTACCGCAGCAATCATCGCAAAAATGCAGCAATCTTAAGGCTTTTCTTTGTAGTTTTGTCTTTATGTTGACCCTTCCACTCTTTTTAAGCGACGTCGCTGGCTCTGAAGTCATCGTGATCGTATTAGTGGTTTTGCTCTTTTTTGGTTCTAAAAGCGTTCCCGGAATTGCGAAATCTTTAGGGCAAGCGCTTTACCAAATTCGCAATGCTTCTAACGATCTTCAGCAAGAAATCCGCAAGTCAGGCGAAGAAATGAAAAAAGACCTCAACCTAGACGGCATTCTCAAAGAAACGGAAGAGGCTATTGCTCAGCCGCTCGATCAAATGTACTCTGACCTCGATCACACCATTCATTATGGCAGCATGCCAAAACAAGTCAAACAGCAGGTCACCGCTGGCAATCCAGTCGTTGAGAACAACATGAATCTTGAAGAAAAGCAAGCTGCTGATTCAGAAGTTAAGCAGGATGCAAATGCTGAACCAGATCAGGTTTCGTTAGACCAGGCTAATGATACACCAAACAACCTAGACCAAACCAATTCAACTACCACCGCATGATCAAAGTAGGAATCATTATGGGCAGCAAATCTGACTGGCCTATTATGCAAGAAGCACAGAAAATACTTGCTGAATTTGGTATAGCAACAGAGGCTGATGTAGTTTCAGCTCACCGCACGCCTGAAAAAATGGTAGCCTATGCTAAAAATGCAGCAAACCGCGGTTTGCAAGTCATTATTGCTGGTGCAGGCGGGGCAGCGCATCTACCGGGCATGGTCGCTTCCATGACACCGCTTCCTGTCATTGGTGTTCCCATCAAATCTTCAAACTCCATCGATGGCTGGGATTCCATCCTGAGCATCCTTCAAATGCCCAACGGTATTCCTGTCGCAACAGTAGCGCTCAACGCTGCAAAAAACGCCGGCATCCTCGCTGCAAGAAT
>JAURHO010000100.1 GCA_030833265.1 Crocinitomicaceae bacterium
TGTTTGGACAAAATAGCACGCTCGAGCTGCGGAATCACGGTGTGTTCATAGCCGTGCATATCTGGGAAAGTTTTCTTCCCTGACTTCAAGGCAGCAATGAGGTTGTCTCGAAGTTCTGTTTTGATGCTTTTAGAGGTGTAGCCCGCTGCTTTTAAAGCGCCAAGCGTATTTATCGTTGTGTCTATCATATCAATTCATGCGTGTTTTACGATTGGTTTCGTAGTCGTGAAAAATCATTTCGCCTAGGCCCTTCAAGCCCGTGTAAAAAGCTTTGCCCTTGTTGGACTTCGTGAATTCGTCCACAAAGTGCTGTAAGTATGGGTCTTGAGCAATCATAAAAGTGGTGATCGGAATGTGTAGTTTGCGCGCTTGAGCCGCCATGTTGTAGCATTTATCTACAATATATTGATCAAGGCCATTGCTATTCTTGTAGTATTGACCATCAGGTAAGCGCAAACAACTTGGCTTGCCATCGGTGATCATGAAAATTTGTTTGTTGGTGTTGCGTTTTCTGCGCAAGATATCCATTGCTAATTCAAGCCCGGCAACCGTGTTGGTATGATACGGCCCAACATTCAAATAAGGTAAGTCTTTGATGCTGATTGGCCAGGCGTCATTTCCAAAAACAATTACGTCTAGGGTGTCTTTAGGATAAGTAGTGGTAATGAGTTCAGCAAGTGCCATGGCTACCTTTTTAGCCGGCGTGATGCGGTCTTCGCCATACAAAATCATGCTATGACTGATATCGATCATGAGCACCGTACTCATTTGGGCCTGATGATGCGTGTCTTGCACCACTAAATCTTGTTCGGTAAGCCTGAAATCGCCAACACCATGGTTGATCTGGGCATTTTTCAAGCTCTCGGTAATGGAAATATGCTCTAGCGCATCGCCAAACTGAAAATCCCTAAACTCTCCGGTTGCTTCATCGCCTTGGCCGCTTTTTTTAGACTTGTGCTGCCCTCGCCCATTCTTTCTGATATTGCCAAAAATTTGCTCCATGGCATTCTTGCGCAATATCCGTTCGGTTTTGGCTGTCACACTTAACTGCCCTTGGCCATCAGGCAAAATCTCCTCGCGCAGGTAACCCTTCTTTTTCAAATCCTCGATGAAATCCTCCATCGTGTAATTTTCATTGGTCAGGCCATATTCTTTGTCCAGCACCTCCAACCACTCCAGCGCCTCATCGACATCCCCCGAAGTATGCACAATCAGCTCCGAAAAAATCTCAAACAAACGCTCAAAATCAGACTGCTCTGGCGCTTGATAAGGCGTGAATACATAACCGCTATTGCGCATGTGTGTTGGTTTTAAATTGAAACAAGAGCTTTGGGAAAATGTTTGGAATGAAAATTACTATTCTCCATTAATTTTGACGCATCTACTCCCCCTCAATATCCTCCAAGTGTAGTTCGAGGGCTTTGACTGAAATTTGAATTTCCCAGATGAGTAGTGCAAGCGAAACGATGAGTAACACGAGTGCCAAACCGAAGGACCACACGGCTAAAACATCTTGTTTGATGTAAACTAAAAACATGGAAACCACGCACAACAGCAAACTAGAAATACCGAAAATCTGCATGGAGCGGGTCAGGTAAAGACGTTTTCTGAGGTTAACAATTTGTGCCATGAGCACCTGATTAGGGTCTTTTTTATAAGCACCATGTAAATTCCGAATCACATTGGCATAAGCCAGAAACCGGTTGGTGTAGGCCAACATAATCAGTGAAATGGAGGAAAACAATAATGCAGGAGTTGTGAGCGATAGTTCCATGGAGGGTTTTAAATCTAGTTTACTTTCTTACGCATCATCTCCAAATACATCTGCTCGACTTTGTTACGAGCCCAAGGAGTGCGGCGCAAGAAAACCAAGCTCGACTTGATGGAAGGGTCGTGTTTGAAGCAATTGATGTTGACCTTGAAGGCCATGTGTTCCCAGCCGTAGTTGTCTACTAGTTCTGATAATATATCGGCTAGTTTGACGCCATGCAGTAGATTATTGGGTTGGACCTCCATTTATTGCTGCTGCAATTTGTGGTAAGAAGTGTAAGAAAGCATCAGGATTCCGATAATGACTAACGGAAAGAAAGTCTGGCCATTGATGCCATCAACAGCTCCGTGGCTAATTGCGGCAAAAAGAAATTCGATTGTGAAACAGCCATAGGCCCATTCTTTGAGTCTTTTTGGTGCCTGTGGAATGATCAAGGTGAGTGCCCCTAATACTTTAAAGATGGCTAAAGCGACTCCAAAATAAGCCGGATAACCTAAATGGGTAATGCCTTCTTTGGCCATTTCAGATTGAGAAGTAAGGGCTGGCATAAGACCTTCGAGTAAGAAGATGATTGAAGTACTGACCCAGTAGGTGATTTTTGTAGATTTCATGATCAAAAATTTTAATCAAATATATAAATAATAAAAACCCTTTACTCCTTGAGGTGTTGTATCTTTATTGAAAGCTTGTCAATATGGATTATTCAACGATTGTAACTAAGCAACGCACCTACTTTCAAAGCCAACAAACTAAACCCTTGGCTGCCCGAAAAGCACAGTTAAAGCTTTTCAAGCAAATGTTAGTGGTTAACGAAACGAGCATTTATGAGGCGGTGCATGCAGATTTTCATAAATCGGCGCACGAAGCATTCTTGACCGAATTTGCCATATTGATCAAAGACATCGATGAAGCGCGGGCTAAGTTGTCTGACTGGATGCAGGCCAAACGCGTGCCGACCAATTTAGTCAACCTTCCTGGGCGCTCTCGCATTCAACCCGAACCCTTGGGGGTGTGCTTGGTCATTGGTGCCTGGAATTATCCTGTACAATTGTCTTTTGCACCTGCCATTGCCGCTTTGGCGGCAGGTAATACGGTTGTCTTGAAGCCATCTGAATTGGCAGCAACTAGTGCACAATGTATGGCAGATATCGTGGCCGAATATTTCGACCCGAAAATTTTTACAGTTGTCTTGGGTGGAGTGCCTGAAACGACGGCTTTGCTTTCAGAGCGCTTCGATAAAATCTTTTTTACGGGCAGCCCTGCCGTTGGTAAAATTGTATACCAAGCGGCCGCTCAACACCTTACTCCTGTTACTCTTGAGCTTGGCGGCAAAAGCCCAGCAGTAATTACGCCTTCTGCTGCTTTGCCTACCGCGATCAAGCGCCTGGTTTGGGCCAAGTTTTTAAATGCTGGTCAAACTTGCATTGCACCAGACTACCTCTTTGTGCACAGCTCTATCTATCAACAATGCCTCGATTTACTTGGGCAAGAAATTAAAAAAAATCAATACGCGCTTGATAACCACAACTATGTACAAATCATCAATGAGCGCAATCTTGAGCGCCTCAGCAAGCTCATTGATCCGAACAAAATAGTTTATGGCGGTCAAATAGATCAAAGCACTAGAACCATTGCACCGACCATCTTAAAAGATATTACCACGACCGAGCCCATCATGCAAGAAGAAATTTTTGGGCCGCTCTTGCCGGTTTTGCCTTATTCGGATTTCAACGAGGTTTTGCAATATATAGCACACAACGAAAAACCGCTTTCTGCTTATTTATTCAGTAATAACAAAACCGAACAAACACGCTGGACCCAACAGCTCTCTTTTGGTGGCGGCTGTATCAATGATGCCATTATGCACATCACTAATCCGAATTTGCCTTTTGGTGGCGTGGGCAACAGTGGCATGGGCGCTTATCACGGAAAAGCGGGGTTTGATTGTTTTTCGCACCAGAAAGCTATCTTTGAAAAACCAAACTTACTTGAAGCGCCTTTGAAATATCCACCATACACCAAAGCAAAAATGACCTGGATCAAGCGCTTATTGAAATTCTCATGAAAAAACAAGAACATATTAACCAACAACACGAGCTGCCTCCCGGCGTGATCGCCAAACTTTCGGGTGTTGGTAAAGAATACCAAGTTGGCGACCAAACCATTGTTGCACTGCAGCCTGTCGACCTCGAAATTAGATCCGGAGAATTGTTACTCATCATTGGCCCTTCTGGTTCGGGCAAGACTACCTTACTCTCTTTGTTGGGTTGCGTCATTTACCCAACTTACGGGCAACTTTGGGTAAAAAATAAACTCGTAAACGCGCTCAATCAAAATGAACTTGCTGCACTGCGTTTGCATACGATTGGCTTTGTTTTTCAGAGCTTTAACCTTATCGCACCGCTCAATGCCCTTGACAATGTCATGATGCCGCTGCAGCTCAAAAAAACACCGCGCCACGAAGCCAAGCAAAAAGCACTCGACGCTTTGTCTTTGGTTGGCATGCTTGACCGCAAAAGCAATTTACCCAAACAATTATCGGGCGGACAACAACAGCGCGTAGCCATTGCCAGAGCCTTAGTCACAGATCCGCAACTCGTATTGTGCGATGAACCCACTGCTTCATTAGACGCCAGCTCTATTTCAACCGTCATGCACGAATTGGTCACATTAGCTAAAAATGGCAAGGCCGTTTGTGTAGTGACACATGACCCGCGTTTATTGCAATACGCTGACCGCATTATCGAAGTAGAAGCTGGATTAGCCACAGAAATTACCAAAACAGAACTCAATCAAAAATTAGCCATCCATTAATTATGTATACAAAAGTTATTCTAAGTACCACACTCGCATTTGCCCTTATTGCTTGTGGCGAAAAAAAGGAAGAAAAGACACCCGCCAAAAATTATAAAGTCGATGAAGTCGAGCAGATTATTGGTGTGGCCCGCATTGAGCCTTCTGAAAAAATCAGTCCTTTAGGTGCCGAAAACGGTGGTAAGGTCTTGAGAATTTGTGTAGAAGAAGGTGTTGTGGTCAAGAAAGGAACGGTGCTTTGTGAACTAGACGCCAGTACAGAACAAGCACAAATGCGTCAGACCAGTGCTAAATTGCAAACGCGCCAGCAAAAAATCAATAGCCTGAATGCTAAAATTCAGGCACTTGAGATCAAATTGCAAGCTGCAGATCAAGAGCGCCAACGCGACCAAAGATTGGCTCAAAGCAATGCAGGCACACAAAAACAAGCCTTTGATTCAGAGAATATTTACAATAACCTCCGCGCTGACCTCCTGGTGGCTAAAGCCGATTTAGCGGAAGCGCAAGCTGCTTTGAACGAAGTGCAGATGGAACTCAGCTATACCCAAACCCTAAGCGCCAAGAAGCAAATTGTGGCGCCTTCAGATGGCATGATCCTGAATTGGGATGTCAAAGTGGGGCAAACACTCCCACTCGGTGCTAAAATTGCCGATTTTGCGCCTGCAGGTGGTTTGATTGCTACAACTGAAGTCGATGAACTTTTTGCCATGAAGGTTAAAAAGGGGCAACGCGTCCAAATCAATGTGCAAGGCAGCACCGAAAAACTTACTACCGGAACGGTTGTATATTGTGCGCCTTTTTTATCTAAGAAATCTATTTTCAATGACCGCGCAGATAATTTAGAAGACCGCCGCGTGCGTGAGGTAAGGGTGCAAATTGACAACCCAGATGCCGTTCTGATTGGAAGCAGAGTTGAATGTATTATTGGGCTATAAACCATGCAATTACTCAGAACCGCCCTTAAGTTCATCAAATTTGACAAGCCCAAAAGTATCGGGGCTTTGTTTGGTGTGATCATTTCTATTTTCTTGGTTGGGCAGCAAACCGGTATTTTCACTTTCCTGACCAATGCCATGTGCTATTTTGTGCGTGTCAATGATGGCTATGTTTGGGTAACCGACAACAAAACCGAAAACGTCAATGCTTTGGCGCCTATCGATGTGCGCCTGGGTTATGAAATCGAAAGTTTGCCGCACGTTGAAAAAGCGCATCAGTTTGTCATTGCCAGTGGTGCTGCACGCTTCCCGGATGGCACTGCTGCTGGGCTCAGTATTGTTGGGGTAGAACTACCCGAATTCAATGGCATACAACAAGGAATTTTCTTCGATGGCACACCTTCTGACCTCGTTTCTGACGGTGCGGTTTCTGTTGATTTCTTTGCTTTTGGCCGGTTTAGGCTCTATTTTATTTTCGGCTAAAGCGATTGTGGTGAAACTGTCTTATCAATATGGGGTTGATTCAGGCACTGTT
>JAURHO010000101.1 GCA_030833265.1 Crocinitomicaceae bacterium
GTATTTTTGAATCGACTTGCAATTGTTTCGTCCGAAACACTTTTTGACTTAACTTCAATGATGTCAATTGTTTTCTGCTCTGGGTCTTGAATCAGGATGTCGACGCGCACAAAGAAATTACCATGAAGTAATGCAGCCTCTGCAACTACCACGCGTCCTGGCATGGCGAGTTTTTCTGCCGTTTGACTCAGTGCTAGCGCATAACCTAGTGGCTCTACTGTAATAGCCTGCCCCACTGGATCGTCGTGGTATTTGAACTTGGCAAGTTCCCCCACCTGATTGCCACCATCGGCCAATGCAGACAAGAAGTCATTGCCATCATTTTTATCAAAATAGGTTTTTCCTTCCCCAGCATAAAACAACTTGGTAGGGCACTCAAGTGCAAGTTTGAACCGCGACTTTGTTAAGTACGGACGCTTATTGGCTGTTTGCATTCAGACTCCTTCATTCATTTGTACAAAGCGACCGATGACTGCAACATATCAATCACCTCCTGCCTTAGTTTTAAAGGCTCAAGCACCTCGACGGCCTCACCAAAACTGACCAAAAATGGTTTGAGCAAAACGGTTGGTGGCACAATCACTTCAACCAACACATGATCTGAATCACCTTTGATCTTTGAAATTTTTTGTTCTATAGACAGCGGTCTTTCCGCAAAGTGATAGACCGCTTTACTGTTTACTTTTAGCTTCAAGTGAATGAGTGAATTGGGCGCATCCAATGCATGACTCAACTGGTGAGAGGCTTGAATGTAATGGTCTAAATCGAAGTTGGCAGGCGTTTGATTGGGTTTTGACACCAACTCTGCCGATTGGATTCGGTGCAAAGCATAATGAATAGGTAAGTCGCTCAATCCTTCTACGCTAGGCATGTAAATAGTGCCATCTTTGGCCACCATTCCAAGCGGGCTGACTTCTTGGCGAATCGATCTGCCTTTTGCTGTTGTGTAGTCTAGTTTTATTTTTTGTCCTGTCGCAATAGCTTCCATAGCGCAAGCCAATACGTCATTCCGAATTGTGGCTTGTAACCGGCCAATGCCATCCGACACAATTCTCAAACCCGCACTCAGTCTTTTCGCTCTGACAGATTCAGCACTGATGTGTTCGGCTATTTCTTCACGTGGGTTCTTTTGGTTTTTTTGATTTTGCTGAAAGGATCTTGCAAGCACTTGCTTTGACAAGACCAGTTGTAGCGCCATTTCTTCCGTCATGAACCAATTGGCAACCTGACTGAGCCGCAAATAGTATTTCCAATCTTTTTGTGAGTCGTCAACTTGCACAAGGGCTTGAGACTCCACAGAGTCACTGCACAATTCACTCATGTAACGCTGTGCTGTTCGCACATGCAATTTTGTTGAGTGCACGCGATTCCACTTGTTGACAATTTGTTGCACTGTCAAGGCTTCTTCAGGCCTAGTGCTTAGAAGTTTCAGCACCGAAACTGCAGAGTGAAATTTCATTTGAATCCGATGCAGAAATCTATTCGATTCGGCTTAGGCCATCACCACGCTCTTCACCTTGGCCAATGCATCCGCAGGTAAAACGCAAGTCATGATCAATTGAATGATTTGTTCTTTGTCAGAATCACTGATTTTTCCAATCGCTTCTTTATTCGCTTGGTAGTATTTCCACCAGATTTCCCTTGCTTCTGGTTCCTTTATTTTTTTAGGTTTGCGTTGTACTTTTTCAGCTTGTCTCTGAATGAACTGCTGCGTTTCTTCATTTAAAAATTCTGAAAAGCTAATCTGTACCGATTGCCATTCGAATGCCGATACTTGCTGACGGACTGCATCGCCATCAAACGATTTTGCAAAACCAATACCGTTATCGCCCGTTGCCTTGCTCACAACCAATGAAGTGAGATCTGGCAAGTTGTGTAAGGATGTGAAATCTCTAACGGCATCCAAACGACGGCCCATGCTGGTGGCAATGGCCTTTTGTACAAATGTATTGTTGGGATATGCCAATTTGGCAGCGTTCACCAATTCGCCATATTGAATGGTGGTGTCTTTTTGATTCTTTGCCAAGTCAATTAGGATTTCGAAATAAACCCTAGACAACTCAATGTCAGCTAATGTGCGATTTGCCATTTTTAGTCCCTCTTTTGAAGATATGCTTCATCATAAAGAGTAATTGCGACAATTTCTGTCGCAATATAACCAAATGTCAAAAATCGAGATTAACCGAGAAATTTAGTCTTCGAGAACAGATTTGGCAGCTTCTGTGGCGGCTGCAACTAACAGGGGCTTCATTTTCTCGAAGGGTAAGCCCATGTCAATGAACATCGTCGTGTGGGTGCTATGTTGAGGCTCAGTTTGCACAACCAGTTTGGCAAGGGTCTCATCTTTCAAACCTTCTGCAAATTGCTTCGCTGTGACCCATGGCCGTCTTTCAAACTGAACCTGAATTTTTGAATTTGTCGACATCCCCTTGAAGAAGAGTGCAACAGGCCGATTGCTGAGTTTCTTTTGTTTCAAGTTAACGGGGTTTTGTAGATCATCAAAAAACAGCGACATTCGAGTGGTCGAGGCCCGAATACTCACAACAAATTCACCTTCTGATTTGCTTGATAGACCCAATTCACTTTGAAGCGTACTGCGTAAAACCTGGAAACTATCCCTTGCAAGTTTGGAAGTACTTTCACGCTTTTCTCGCCAAGTGTTCCAGAACTCTTCTTCTTCTTGCAACGTCATGGCATTGTCGGCAGGTTCATCACCAAAAACCAGTTCTTTAATTCTGAATCCATTGTCAATGAACTTGATCAATGACTTCAACATGAGGCTGGCGTAACTCGAAGCCGGATTAATTCTTCCGCGGCCTTCAGCCTCCAACAGGTTAAGGGCTAACTGCGTGATCGACCTTTCTTGTGACTCTTTATTTTCTGCACGCCATGTGTAGTTCACTCGAAAGTCTCGGTGTTGCGCGTCAGGTTTGCAAGGTAAAAAATCCAATTGGTCCCAAAGTTTTTTACTTTGGGGTGAACCTGAATTTGCCAATTTAGGCGTGAGATACACAAAAATAATTGGTGTATCTTTCCAGCCTTCTTTTTCGTCAATTTCTTCACGAAGGAATTTGTACTCTTCCTCTAACTGATGAACGTCAGTAGAACTGCCATCTGATATCTTGTTTTCAATCGCGATAATCAGCTTTTGTTTATCCGCTGTTCCCTCAAAGCGAATGACCAAGTCAATTTCGCGTTTTTTTGTCGTTTCGCTACTAGCAACAGATAAGCCATACACATCTTCTTCAAATTTAATCTCAACATTGCCTAATTGATCTGCCAATTTTTGAGGGTGAAAAATTTTCCCTGCAAGCTTTAACTTTTGGTTGTCGCATAAGGCTTTGATGTCATCGGCCAAGGGCTCTAGAAATAGATTTAAGGACTCTTTGCCAAAACCATGGGAAGCATCAGGACTTAACAAATAGCCCAACACCGAGGACATGTTGGTCTCGTTGATACGACCTTCACCAGCGCAGTAGATTTCAAAAATGTTCATTGCGAATTGACTGGTGAGTTAGGTTGGGAACCCAAAAGGGCAACTTAAAGTAAAGAAGACAACATATTTCCACGTGCTACCAAATTGCCATTGTGATCACGCGTTTCATTGCTTTTCGGGTTGTAATGCCCTTTGAGATTCCCGTTACTGTCTCTTAACTCTTGTCTTCCATCCGAAAGCGTGTTGATTCGTCCGAGCAGATTTCCATTTCGATCTCTTAAATCGTGCGTTGACATGGGAGTCCTTTCGTTAGCTTGAAAATTGACTTATCGCTTCGTTCAGGGAGGCAATTGGGAGCTGCCAACCTTTGCAAAAGTTGGGGGGATCACAATGGGCGCAGGAACCTCTGTTGCCAGCTGATATACCCAAGGAATAAAGTCAAACCAGCCGGCAGACTGTGGGTTGTTGAATGGCACAGTAGAACTTGGGTTCATAAAAAAGCGGCGAATTTGTGCTTTTACTTGCCTATCAACCTGCTGCCCCATTTGATGAACCCAAATTGCAAACAAATGGCGCGGGTCTTTCAGTTGGGCTCGACCCATGACATACGCTACAAAAGCGTACTCAGTGTCTGCCAAATTTGCTGACTGTATCCAACCCAAGTAGACCTCGAGTTCAGCTCGTCCTTGCTCACTGCAACTTGGATATCTTGGATCTTCGGTAAATGCTGTCATTTGAAGGCTCTTTTAAACTTCCCATTCAGTTGCTTCTTTGAACAACTGAAAACTCTCAACCAGATCGTTTTGTATAAATTCTTCAAAATAATCCCACTGCAATACACCAGCAGAATAGTCTGCGTAGCAGGCCTGGATCATGTAGTTGGATTGCGTTCCAAACCAAATGTCAGGCCCTTGTTCGCGCATAAACAAATTACCTTTGTAATCCCTGAAAAACTTTGACCAACTTAAAAAACAAGTAGAACCATCTAGGGCATAGTCGCTATTAGGGTCTTTGGTCAAGTGGAAAATGCCTTCTGGCGACAAACCAGTTGCTGGGCCAGTCCAGCCCACCAACTTGCCATCGAACGACATTTGGGCATTTTTGGGATCTAAACAAATGGCGGACAAACCTGTACCTGACTCTTGAATCACTGCATATAAGTGATCCATCAGTTCAGGAGAAATTTCGTTTTCAATGAAAACAGGTTTAGGCTGCCCCTCTTTGCAAAATTGCAAAGCAAATGAAAATAATGAAAAGAACCTTTGTAAACGAGAGTCAAGTTCAATCAATGCTGAGTTATCAATGACTGGCTCAGATTCTGGTTCTGCTTCCTGCTCGTCATCTACAAACTCTTCAGCTTCTTCCTCTTCAGCTTCATCTTCAATTACTTCAGGTTCAGGCAATGGCGGCGCAAGCTCAATGACTTTGGCCAACGCATTTTCAGCATGCGTGAAGACATCGTTCAGTGATAGATCGCCTTGGTATTTGCGCAAGTCAAACTTGCAACCAGGGAAGTTTTGGCCCGCAGCACCATCACCGAATGAAATTAAGAAACTATTCTCACCAAATCTTCTTCTATAGAAAGTCCAATTATTTGAACCTACCTCTGCCCATGAATAATGAACTTGCCCTTCAAAAATACTCTCAAGACAAGTTACAGCTGTAATGCCCGAGGCAGAAAATACAAGTGCATTACCTGAAAAGTTAATGACATCATCTTGTGCGTTGTTAATGACCGAAGGGCCATTTTCAAAGATCATCCCCAAAACTTTGTCTTCTGCATCATCAGGTACAACAGAAAAAACCAGGTCTAAAAAATCTAAAGAAAAATTTGAAGCGTAGATAACAGCCTTTGGATCTGCAAAGGGCGTGATGGTATTTAGTTGGTAGAAGCACTTGAAAACTGCTTCAGAAGCATCACGAACATTTCGTGGTTCTGCTTTATTTGATGAACTGCCTTTCGCAATGACTCCAATTTCTTCAGCTTGTGCCGCGGGCAATTCAAGTTCCTCAGACTGGGCCTGATTAACAGGAGGAGGCGGAATATTCTTTGATGAATTATTTGAAAGAATTTCGGCTAAATCGGCTGGGGGGTCCAATACGACATTTGTCTTAAGTTCGCGCCATTTAGGTGCGCCAATACCACTACTTGATTTTTCAAGCTCAGATTTCTTGGGTGCTTCGTTGTTTGAGTTGTCTACAACACCACGCTCCATGGTAATTTGAGTATGAGTGGTGATATTGTTTACAACCTTTTGGTCAGGGTTGCCAACTGTAAAGTAGAAAGTATTTACCAAAAACTCAGCAGAATCGCCATAAATATTTTCAACTGTCAATTTCATTTCATTGATCGGTTTGGGGCCATATCGTTGAAAAACATGCGTACTGGTCAAATCACAATTGGCACCAGCCTTGATGGGACTTTGTGACTTTGCTCGAAAATCTAAATGATCTGGTGCTTCTGGATCATCCCAAAACAAAGCAGCCGATTTAAATCGATCTGATTCTGATAAGTTAGTAAATCTAAACCGCAGAAAAGTGTCTTGTCCAGCATATGCATCACTGACATTTTCATCAAATTCCAAACGGAAATTTTTCAAGGTTTCA
>JAURHO010000102.1 GCA_030833265.1 Crocinitomicaceae bacterium
TGGTTTTGTTGAGCAGAAATCTTGGAAAAAATCAGGAACAACAAAATGACAGAAAGTAGCGCAAGGGCAAGTATGAGATAGATCATGGCTAGAATTTTTACGAAGGTAAGCCACAAGATCGTAAGATTTTTATGTTTGTCTAAAAAGAAATCAAGTCTTGTAAATTTCTATTGAATGCTTAACTTTAAACATGAAAAAATTGCTACTCGTCCTTTGTGTTTTTTTCCTAACAAAAGGCCTAGCCCAACCCTTCGCTAGAAGTTGGGATGCTTGGTTTGGGCAGCTGCAAGGTGGCGTTAATTATGGCATGCAAGATTACGGACCTATCTATGGTATGGGCATCTATAAATCTGCTGGCAATCATGGATTTGGTGTTGAATTGAGCAAGTCGAACCTCGCAAAATCCAACATATTAAGTGCGAGCGCCACGCTTACGCAAGATTTATGCAGAATTCGACGCAATCGCAGAACGCCATTCTATTGCTATGCCACGCTAGGCTTAGGGCTTGCGCATCTTAGAAATCTCAACGTACAAGACAATTTCCTGCTCAAAGGAGACGACATGCTACAGGCCAGCGTCAGCATTAGCCCTACTTATTTTTTCTCCAGAGATTTTGCCCTTCAATGGAAAACGCAATACACGCGCTACGGCCTTGTAGACTACCAATTGAATGCGTCTTATTGTACCAGCCTCGGGATTCTCTTTTTAATTCCAGCATTCAAACCTTTCTAAAGTCTGCTTGTTCAGCAATAAACACTTTTTATGTCTTTGATCCGAATAGACCGCCCTGAAATCGAAAAAATGGGCCGCATTGAGCGCCTCAACCTCATCAATAGTTGTACGGGCTATAAATCTGCCAACCTCATTGCGACGCTTTCTAATGAGGGTAAAACCAATGTTGCCGTTTTTTCTAGCGTGACGCACCTCGGTAGCGACCCTGCGCTCATCGGTTTTATCTTGAGGCCAACAACCGTACCGCGCCATTCCTACAAAAACATCAAAGAATACGGTTATTTTTCGGTCAATCATATTACCGCTGAACAAATTGCAGATGCACACCACAGCTCTGCCAATTACCCAGAAGAAATCAGCGAATTTGACATGACTAACCTCGACCCTGTTTACCACGGAGGTTGTCCGGTGCCGTTTGTCAAGGGTAGCCCAGTCAAATTACTTTGCAAATATGTCAACGAATACCTCATTGAAGAAAATGGCTGTATTCATGTCATCGCCTCAATAGAAGCTATTTTTTACGAAGAAGAACTGCTTTCCGAAGACAACTGGTTACAATTGGACAAAGGAAACGTAGTAGCCATAAACGGACTCGACGGCTACGCCCTTCCGAAACTTTTGGAACGATTTTCGTATGCAAGACCAAAAAAATAAAAGAAAATGAAACAACTCTTATCTCTTTTCAGCTTACTACTCTTCCTAACTTCTTGTGTTGCCGTTCAAGAAGTTGCGAACGTTGTTCCGATCACTCAGAATCATCAGCGTGTAGCCGTACTCCCGATTAACGCCACCATTGAGCGTAAAATTTGGATGAGCAACGAAAAATACCAAGAGCTTTGCCGAAAAAAATCTGAAGAGATTCAGCTGCGCGTATACAAGCAACTCGCTCAATACAACAGATCCGGTCGTATGTTTGCAGAGGTTGTCGCGCCAGACGAAGTCAATTCAATGTTGTTTGGCATCGGATTTCCTGAAAAATCAATTAGCAACACCGAACTCTGTAGCCTCTTACGTGTAGATGCGCTCATTTGGGGCAATATTGATATCCGAGAACCCGTAACTGAAGCAGCGGCCATGATGCTGTCAAATAATGGTTGGTTTATGCCGATCACCAACTTAGTAGAAATCAACTTGCGCCTATACGACAACCAATCTGATTCCCAAATCTGGAGTGCCAATACACGCCTTTCTGGCCAACTTGGCTCACTTAAGCGCAAAATGCAAATGGATGTCTGCCGCCGTGCTACCCGCAATGTACCCTACAACATCAAGAAAAAACGCTATAAAAAAGCGTATCAAGAATTGAATGGGATCAATTGAATCAAACCTTGAAATAATTTTGAAAGTAGGCTTCTGAAAGCAGCTGTAAATTTACCTTTTTACGCTTGGTTTCGAATTGTTGTTCGAGAATTTGTGTGTCTTGATGCTGATTTTTGGCAAGTTGAATATTGAAAAAGGCGATAAATAAGTCTATGATTTCTTTGTAGCCAAAACGAATGGATTCAATCGAGTTATTTGCCATGATGGCTTGCGCTTTTTCAAATTCTCGGGCTCTAATTAACCTGGACATCACAAATATTTGCTGAATTGAAATCAAGGAAATCTGATACCACTGCTCCGGAACAGGCAGCGATTTCAGTGCTTTAGCTGTAAACTCGGTAAGGCAATGATCTTGAGTGAGTAAGCTCTGAATGGCCGGCACATAAAGTAATTCTACCTGAAACTGCGGTTGTTGCTCTAACCTTTGTTCCATCAAAAGGGCATATTGTTTGGCTTCCTTTCTGGTTTTTGAAAGGATCATTTTTAAACAAAATACCCTACCAAACAAGATGGGGTGCTGTTGCTCAGCAAGCTCAGGAATCCTTTGAATGAGCTGACGCGAAAGCTTTTGTTTATTTAATATGTATTTAAATGGAATGAGGCTTCTAATAAATTGAGTAGTCTCTAAATCTAGTGAATCCAAGCTTTCTAAGTAACTAAGCCATTCGCCATATTTCGCATTGAACTGCGTGTAGTCTACATTTGACTTGAGTACTAAATTTCTGAAATTTTCTTCCCTGAGTAAGGCCTGTTCTAATTCAGTATTGGAATGATTTCTGAAGTGCAAACCTATGATGACACCAATTTGACTCACGTCATCAAAGCGCAATTTAGCAAACTGGAATTCAGGTTCTTGAAATAAGTGTACAACATCGTCTTGACGGTCCTGAACAATGAGCTCTTTGGCAGCCAATGCAAAACCAATGGCAAAATCAAGATGTTCTCGTTTGCGCTTTTTCAGGTGAATGATGATCTCTTCAACAGAAAGCGTACTCAAAGAAAGGAATAAGCCTTCCCATTTGGGCCAGCTATCTATACTTGGAAACTGACGACAGAAATCAATGTAACTACCAAAGCTACAGTATTTGGCCAAATGATCAAGGGTGCTTTGTCGAGGTTTGGTATACTCCACTAGCCCAAAAAGTCGCCGAATTGTATTGTAGGAAACCAATGCATTGGTTTTCAAATAGATATCCTGAGACAGCGCTTCTGCGTGGCCTCTGGTAGTGATTTTCTGACCAAAAGTCTTTTCAATTTGTGCTCTAAATTCATCGATCATGGCTTAAATGTACCACTTATGGACCAAAGTAGTAAAATTTTCGCTACATATTTGTAATTCTAATACACACGATGTCAGAATTGGACAACACAACTGAAAATCAAGCGCAAGAAGTGCAGGAAAAACCAAAGAGTCCGGCTACTAAACTCTATGCTTTTATTTTCCTGATTTATTTTGCAGCGATGTTGCTTTTATTTACAAGCTGCTAAGTGTCGCTTTTCAAACTAACGCTTTACCTTATAATACCTCTGAACCATAATCTCTAAATCTAGAGAGCAACATATTGAGCTCATAGGTACGGTAAACATAAAGTTCTACCACAATATAATTTGGATGATCAACCACAATACGCTGAGAAGCGTGCAAACGCCGTGCTTTTACATAATTGATGGCCCAATCTGTAAACTTAAGTCGAATAATTTCAGGAACACTTTCCTTAAAGCGTGCAACACCTAAGCAGTGTTTAAAATAGCTGCGCAAGCCTAAATCGTGAGCCAATGCAGCCCAATGAAAGTGTTGTAAATCTCCTTCTTTGCCATCCTCTCGCTCAGCTAATGCTGGTACAATCACGAAATCTTCAATAAGGTCAAAAGCAAATACTTTGATTTGATTTTTTGTTGTTTTCTTTACTTCTGACCATTCACAGGCCACTAAGTAGAAACGCCCTTCATAAAAGCGCACCTGAAGTGGCGCTACAATTTGGAATCGAGACCGATACGTGCTAAAGGCAGGTTTATATAGAAATTGGAGTAAATATTGTTGGGAAATAGCTTGCAAGCAAATGGCTGCTAAATTCATTGATTGCCCGTCATCATTGAGCCCGGAAAAACTAAAAACCAATTTGTCATGAAAATCGGTTTGAAGCGTTTGTTGCGATGTAGGTGGAATTGCACCAAAATTCTGAGCAATCTGAACCAGCATGTTATTCCAAAGTTCATCCGGGATATTGACCGTCGGGCTCGGTTCAACTTGCAATTGGTAATAATGTTTTCGAGCAACCTGAATGTGTTTGAGGCCACTTTGTTGATCAAGGCGTAAAACTTGTAAGTCTGCCTCCAAGGAGCGCCGCGAAATAGTTTTTAAACCAAGGGCAGGTAACTTAAGATTTAGAAACTCATGAATCTGCGCAAAGGCTGCTCGCTGAAAAGCCTGACTCTTGAGAAAATCAGTAATGAGTTGCAGTCTTTGACTTTGCGCAGTGAGCTTGATCATGTTCAAATATAGTTATTCCGCAGATATTTTGCGGAGTAATTTTAAAATTTCACTTTTTGTTATTCTTCGATTTCACATTTAACAATTTGGAAAATGGCATTATTTTTGAAAACTGAATGCAGATTCAATTCGTTTAGCCATTCGTAAATAAATTAGTGATGAAAAAGATATTCTACTCCGTACTTGGTATCAGCTTACTTGCTTCATGTAGCAAATGGACCAATACTCAAAAACAGCTCAATAAAACCGCCATAGATGGCACCTGGGTCATTAGCAGCTATATCGATAATGGCGAGGACGAAACAGCAGATTTTACTACCTTTCGTCTCGACTTTCAAGAAAATGATATCTTGAATGGCACTGATCTTTTAAGCAGCAATTCAAACCCGTACGTTGGAAGTTGGTCAATCACGGATTCCAATGGCAACAATGACAGCCTCGAAGACCTCAATTTTATTATGAATTTTAGTGTCGGGAACAAACTAGATGATTTGTCCGATAACTGGGATATCATTTCATTCACAGACACCGAAATCAAATTAATCGATGTTTCTGGTGGAGGCGGAGGTACAGATTACCTCACGCTTACCAAGCACTAAAAGCAATTAGCAAAATTCATGAAAAGCCCTGAGGAAACTCAGGGTTTTTTGTTCTTCAGAACCTTCAACTGGCTCTTGGTTATAGACCCAATTGGCTCTTGGGGGCATGCTCATCAAGATACTTTCCGTACGACCTCCTGAGTAAATACCAAACTTTGTCCCTCGGTCATGAAGCAAATTGAATTCTACGTAACGGCCGCGTCTGAGTGCCTGCCAATTCAATTCTTGGTCAGTAGGCGAAGCGGGAGAAGCACCTTCTACCTGAGCACCATAAACAAGCGGAAAAAGTTTGCCAAGATCTAGGCAATATGCAAATATTTGTTCTTTGCTAAGACCGCACTTCGGATCGAGTTGGTCAAAGAAAATGCCGCCTACCCCTCTCGATTCACCGCGATGTGGCAAATAAAAGTAACGATCAGCCCATGCCTTAAATTTAGGATAGAAGGAAGTATCGTACTGATCAGAAGTTGATTTCAATGCTTCGTGAAAACGCGTTGCTTTTGCGTGATCCACGTAATGAGGAGTGAGGTCAATGCCGCCTCCAAACCAATAGGTGTTGTCTTGAAGTTCGAAGTAGCGCACATTCATATGCATGATTGGGTGCCTCGGATGAACCGGATGCAAAACAATAGAAACTCCCGTTGCGAAAAAACGCTCGCTTTCATGACCCAATTGTTTTTTCATGGCGTCGGTAACAGGGCCGTGCACAGCACTAAAAGCCACGCCGCCTTTTTCCAGGATATTGCCATTGGTTAAAGTTCTGGTGTGTCCTCCTCCGCCCTCTTCGCGTTGCCAGGTATCTTCAGTGAAACGCCCAGCACCGTCTAGCTTTTCGAGTTGCTCACAAATATGAAGTTGCAGTGCTCTGAACT
>JAURHO010000103.1 GCA_030833265.1 Crocinitomicaceae bacterium
ATACCAATGAAAAAGATGAGGAGCAGTAAAAGACCTTCTAATAAGTATAACTGATAGGCTCTTTTGAAAACCTGCATTTTGTTATAGCTAATTTCTAGGTTCACTTTTGATTCTGATGGCGCTACCTTTTTTCCTACTGTTCTTTGAAATGCCTTGAAATGCTTGAGTAAGTCAGTGGCTTCACCAAAAGATCCTTTTTCACCGCCGGCATGAACAGCCGCTAAGTAATTAAGAAATGGTTTTGAAGACAGGGTGTCTTTTTGGCTGAGTTCCATGCTGAGCGGAACAAACCAAGTGTTATTTGGGTCATTTTTAAGCGGAATAACGCGCATGTATTGCCACATAAAAATGTTATTGGCAACCTCGTATTTTTCGTTGAGTTTGATCAGCTTTTTATCAAATTCATTGCGTTGAGATTCAAGTTTTTGGTGCGCTTCCTTGTAGGCAGCCATCCATTTGAATTCGCCATTTTGGGTCAGTTCCATCATGTTGGCAAATTCTTTTAGCTTGAGTGGCTCTCGAAGTGCCTTAGGAACCTGAATAAAAGGTTGCTTGACCCAATAAGACGGATACATGTGCAGACTTAAAATAAATTGCACACCATTGAGGTCTTGAAATGTATTGTTGTGTGTTAGTTTTCTGGTAAGTTGATCAGCCAGTGTATGAAAAGGCACAATCCGACCTTCAAAATCTTGGACTAACAAAGAAGCCAATTCATCGGCATGTGCTTCGGTGACTTCGTGGTGCACTGGTTTTTGGTGCTGGTGTTGTGCAAATAGTTGACTGCTTCCTAATAAAAGGACAATACCTAAAGCAGCTTTTTTAGCTTTCAATTTTTGCAATTGTTGGCCCAAATAATAAAAACGACCTGCTGGTGCAAATAAAGATAGAATCATGGCCAGTGCCATGAGTAAATAGCCAATGTAGGTGATGGTAGTGCCCCAAAAATCGTGGTTCACGCTCAATTTTGTTCCTTCTTCATTTTCAGGTGTAGATGGGTCGTCTAGTTCATAAGAAGATTGAAAAAAGCGATAGCCGTCGTAATCGATGACGTTATTCATAAAGACACGTTTGTCCAATCTTTTATTATTTCTTGGATCTTCAATGGTGAGTTCTGAGGCGAAGGAGGAAGGAGAATTAGAGCCTGGGTATTTATCGAGTTGGAAGTCGCGGCAGCGCACCGAGAAAGGCAAGTTCTTTTGGATGGAGCCATATTCTAATTGGTAAACGACGCCATTCATGGCAAAACGCTCGGGTTTCGGAAACTGACCTTTGCCACCCTCGAGTTGGAGTACTTTGGTGGCTTTGCCATCGTTTACTTCAACACTGAGGTAGTCCTTGCCTGTATTTTTTTTAGGAGCTTTTAACAAACCCTTTTTAGCATGCGGTATGAGTCTCTTAAAAACAACTTGTTTACCGCCAACCAAATAAAGTGTCAAGGGTGTAAATTCAGACCATTCATTGAGTGGAAACTCTTTGTAAAGACTGTCAGCAGGCGCTTGCCCAGATGCCCTTACTTTTTGCATTTCACTCATGGGCAATGATTTCAAATTCGTGTTATTCGGGTAAACCATCACTTTTCCATTTTGCACATCAAGATAGATGCCTGGTTCGAGGGGTTTAGCTGAAGTTGAAAAGAACGGTGTTTGACCCACCATGAAAAGATCGCCTTCACATAAATAATTAGAGCGCATCCCGTCAGTAACGAGCTCAAGTGCACTTTCTTTATAGTTTTGGTTGATCACCAAAGAATCGACGCGATCAGACATAAAGCCTGTGTAGCGCAGTTTTACTGTTTTTTGCCCAACACTAATTTCATGTTCAAAACCATTGGAATTGTATTCACTGAGGTAAGTTTTCCAAGCTTGAAGACTTTGCTTTCCCGTTTCGAGCTCTTGTGCATTTATCAGTAAATAAGGATCAGCGGTGTAAATGAAATTTCTGCTGGTACCCTCTTTGATCACCATTAAACCTTCAAAACTCACAAAGCGAGTCATTGCAGCACCCAATAAGATGATCAAAAAAGACAAGTGAAAACTGAACATGGCAATTTTTTCGCGCTTCCACATCTGATAATGAAAGATGTTAGATACCAATGCTAAAGCAAGATACAATAGGAGTCCTTCAAACCATGAGGCGTTGTAAATGGTAATTTTGGCCGCTTGAATGCCGTGTGTTGATTCAATAAAAGTTGCAGCAGCAATTGCGACCAAAAACACGATCAGGCCAACACTCGCCCAGCGCATTGAAAACAAGGTTGAAAGGAGTTTATTCATGCGAATAAATTTTTTTTGACAAAAATAGACATTGTGCGCGCAACATTCACTGAAAGACCTTAATCTTGTTAAAAAAAGCACATGCGTTTCTTACTTTACCTTCTACTAATCAGTTCATCAGCACTTTTTGCTCAAAAAAACAGTAAAAACAAGTGGGATGACGCTGCATTCTCCAGAGAAGTGAAATTAAAAGTTTCGGGTGGTTTTATTTTTCGATACGAGCTGCCTTTCGGTGATACCACAAGAATGGTAGATGTTTTCGTATCGCAAAACACGAATACCTCTGTAGGCGGCCTCAAAACACTCTACATGCACGATGGTCAAATGTTGTTTGACAGCACGGTTACCTGGAATAAGCAAGAATGGTCAGTGGATGAAATGATGTCTCAAACCTTGACACGATATGCGCATGAGCCATTTATTGTAGTTGGGATTCACAATGATCCACCCAATCGTTATGCTGAGTTTTTTCCGCAAAAAGTTGCCGATTACATGCCTCAGAGTTATCGCGATAAATTACTTGCTGCTCAATGGAATGGACAGCTGCGTGCGGATGCTTATTTGAATTGGATTGAAGACACCTTAGTCCCTTTTATTGAGCACAATTTTAACACCAGTAAAAAAACAAAAGACAGGATGGTAATGGGTTCCAGTATGGGAGGGCTCATTTCACTTTATGCCTTGTGCGAAAAACCAAAGCTCTTTGGTGCCGCTGCTTGTTTATCTATTCATACGCCAATGATTAACTTCGGGATGTTTGATGAAGGCATGGTGGAAGCGTTGGTTATTCCATTTAATATTTATATAGAAGAAGAGCTCAAGGCAGATAAAAAACATAAACTTTACATTGACAGAGGAACAGAAACCCTCGATGCCTATTATGGTCCGTATCATGAGCGCTTGCTCAATACACTTGAACGTGTTGGATATGGCAAAACGAATCCACGATTTTTAGAAGCCGTAGTTCAAGGGGCTGGGCATGATGAGGTTTCTTGGGCGAAGCGTTTGCACGTACCGGTCTTATTTATGTTATCGAGCGGGAATTCCCAATAGTTTTCTACATTTGTGACTCTCTTTTTGGCATGAAAAATATCTTACTTCTCGGCGCAGGTTTATCAGCATCAACACTCATTAAATATCTTCTTGAGCACAGCACCTCAGAAAATTGGCAACTTCATGTGGTTGATCAAGATTTACAAATGGTCGCGTCAAAATTAGGAGCACACCCCAATGCTTTTGCGCATAGTTTTAACGCACTCGATACCGAAGCGCGTAAACCTTACATTGAACAAGCGGACCTCGTCATCTCGATGCTACCCGCAATCTACCACGTGGGTGTAGCTCAAGATTGCATAGCTTTAAAAAAGAATTTAATCACGCCTTCTTACATCTCTGCTGACATGCGAGCACTTGATGCCAGCGCCAAAGCTGCAGGCATCGTTATTATGAACGAAATAGGCGTTGACCCAGGAATTGATCATATGAGTGCGATGAAAATCATCCATCAGATTCAAGAGGAGGGCACTAAATTATTGTCTTTTAAATCTTATTGTGGTGGGTTAATTGCGCCGGTCTCGGATACCAATAAATGGCACTACAAGTTTACTTGGAATCCAAGAAATGTTGTTTTAGCCGGTCAAGGTGCAGCAGCCATTTATAAAGAGGCGGGTGCGCTCAAATACTTGCCTTATCATCGGCTTTTTCAACAGACTGAATTTATTAATGTGCCTAATTTTGGTCAATTTGAGGCCTACGCTAATCGCAACTCGATTTCCTATTTGGAAACTTACGGCCTTCAAGATTTACCAACGATCATTCGCGGAACCCTTCGCATACCGCCATATTGTGCTGCTTGGAATGCCTTGATTCAGCTCGGGCTTACCGAAGACACGTACACCATCAAAAACGACGGTACTTTTACACCTCGGATGCTTTTAAACACATTCATCCCCTTCAAAGATCAGCGCAGCGTCGAGCAAAAACTTGCTGCTTTTTTGGGTGAAAATGCTGACTTACTGCCACTTTTTGAAGAAATCGGATTATTTGACGCTAATTATATTTTCAAATCTGAAGAAGCCAGCCCCGCACAGTATTTGCAAGAGCTTTTAGAAAAAGCTTGGAAATTAGGTCCAACAGACAACGATATGTTGGTCATGTACCACGAATTTATCTACGAGAAGGCTGGCGCAAAATTCAAAATTGAAAGCTCTATGGTGGCCATTGGCCAAGACCAACGTTTTACAGCAATGTCTGACACTGTTGGCCTACCTGTTGCCATAGCGGCTAAACTTATTTTAAATCAAACCATTCAACAGAAAGGGGTGACCTTGCCGGTATACAAAGAAATTTACCAACCGATTCTTTCGGAACTTGAGCAATATGGCATTACTTTTAACGAACACGAAACACAAATCTAATCATGGAAAATCAAGAAAATCAAATGAACATTGAGCTCACAGAAGATGTAGCTTTAGGAGTCTATTCAAATTTGGCAATCATTACGCATTCACCTGCTGAGGTAGTTTGTGATTTTGTACAAATCATGCCAGGAATGCCCAAAGGTAAAGTGCGCTCACGTGTCCTCATGACGCCGCAAAATGCCAAACGCTTTTTACAAGCTTTGGCTGAGAATATTGAAAAATATGAGCAAAACTTTGGAGTAATTGATGAGCCACAAGCTGGTTTCCCACCAATGAATTTTGGCACGCCCAACACGATGGCCTAGTGCCAATTCTCTTCGCAAAATAAATGCTGCATTTAAGTATTTGTATTCCTGTTTATCGAACTGACGTCAGAAAATTAGTCCTGACGCTGCTCGAGCAGATCAAGCGTTTAACGGATGTTCAAGTAGATATCGTTCTCATTGACGACGCATCAGGCGAGCCTTTTGCTTCTCTAAACGCGTTTAATGATGAACTGATCAAAAGTATTTATCTTGAGCAAAATATCGGACGCGCCAAAATCCGTAATTTATTTTTGCAATATACGAATGCGCAGTATTTGCTTTTCATCGACGGCGATAGTACCGTACTCAATGAAAAGTTTGTTTTCAATTATGTGCAAAGTTTAAGCGCTCGCGCTGTCCCTGTTTTGGTTGGCGCCAGTTGTTATCAACAAGAACGCCCCGAGCGTCATCACTTATTGCGCTGGCGTTATTCTACGCAACGAGAAAGCCTCAATTACGAGCAGCGCTTAGCCAAAAAACAAGCAGGTTTTAAAACCAATAATTTTGTAATTGACAGGAATGTTTTGTCGCAAATTGGTTTTGAAGAAAGACTAACAGGCTACGGCCACGAAGACACCTTATATGGGGTTGCCTTACAAAAAGCTCAAATTGCCGTAGCGCATTTGGACAATCCTGTTTGGAATCTCAATTTGGACGACAACACGACCTTTTTGACAAAAACAGATGAAGCTTTAAAGAATCTTTTATGGATTCAGTCAAACGCGCCGTCTTCAGAAATACTGGAAATGAACCAGCTATTAGCCACCTACCTGAAGTTAAGTAAAAGTGGCCGAACAAAATGGCTGCTTCAAGTTTTAACATTTTTTACAATACCTATGAAGAGGTGGCTTTCGAGCGGAGGTGCGCCACTTTTTATTTTTGACATTTATCGTTTAGCTAGGCTGAGTACTTTGGAAAAGCAGACAAGATAACGTTTTCAAGA
>JAURHO010000104.1 GCA_030833265.1 Crocinitomicaceae bacterium
GCATGAGTCCAAAGCAAAGGAAAAATGTGATGATTCCAATGAGGAAATAGGTGAAAAGGTAGTCCTTGCGCTTCGTTTTAGCGTAGTATAAAAAACGAATGAGGATGGTCAAAAAGAACAAATTGATGCCCAGACGAATGAGCAATGCATAGAAGTCATTGCTGAACCATTGTATGGTATTCGGATCTAAAACTTTTTTAAGGGGTAAGAATAATAGTAGGTCAATGATCATGGTTGATTTTATTTAAAAATAGTAGCTTTTTTTTGAAACGATTGAATTTAAGCACTTCCTCGCCATAGATTTCCACACTCCCGATGCAATACTTGGAAAGGCGGTAAGGTCTGATATGTTCTTTTTTCATGAGTTGATAAAACGGAGAGTTCCGATCGAGTTGCTCTTGCTTGAGTTCTGCAATGACCAATTGATTGAAATTTCGCTGGACGTCTCCCATGTGAAAATGGATATTGAAGTCTAAGGTGAGTCTTTCTTTGGAGGTCTTTGAAACCAGTGTGATTCTTTGAAAGGAATTCCACATGGTAGGTCTGAGATCTGTTTTGTCGGCAAGTTGACGCTTCAGAAAATCGCGTTCTTTTTCTTCAGTAAGTTCATTGAAACTATCGGTCAAAATGCGACGTTTGTCAGTCCTTCCTTTTACTTTATGCTTGATTTCGAGAAAGTGTATATTTGATTCGACGTATTTCCGAATCCGGACTTTATAACGATCTGCCCGGCCATTGTGGTGATCTCTAAAAAATGAGAATTTTTCGTCGTCAAAATATAAAGATTCATAATGAGGCAGCATGGTTCCCTCAATCTTCAAAGCGCGGTAATCAGCTGCTAGAATCGGGATAAAGCGCAGTAAGTCGTCCTGTCTAAATGCAAATTTGGTATCAATGCGATTCATTAAATTCACATCGGCCATTTCGCGGAGGTCTATCGGGTCAAAGTGCTTAATTTCTGTTGCTATACTACTCATCTCTCTTGGCCAAAAATAACAAAATACTCGCTGTTTGCTTACATTTGTGTTATGAAGTTCAAAATTCTACTCTTAGGTGCTGGCGAACTCGGTAAAGAGTTTGTGATAGCAGCACAACGATATGGTCAGACCATTATTGCGGTTGATAGTTACCCTGGAGCACCCGCTATGCAGGTAGCTGATGCTTTTGAGGTCATCAATATGTTAGACGGCGCCGCACTCGATAGGGTTGTAGCCAAGCACCAACCAAATATTATAGTCCCTGAAATTGAAGCCATTAGGACGGAACAATTTTATCAATATGAGGCACAAGGCATTCAAGTAGTTCCGAGTGCTAAAGCCGCAAATTACACCATGAATCGCAAAGCGATCCGAGATTTAGCCGCCAAAGATTTAGGTGTCCGGACTGCGCCTTATCAATATGCGACCTCTTTGGAAGAATTGAAAGCAGGTGTTGCTTTTTGTGGCTTACCTTGTGTTGTAAAACCCTTGATGTCGAGCTCAGGTAAGGGACAATCAGTAATTAAAACAGAAGCAGACATCGAGCGCGCTTGGCAGTACGCCATGGACGGGTCTCGTGGAGATTTAAAGGAAGTCATTGTAGAAGGATTTATCAATTTTGATTACGAGATCACACTATTGACCGTAACTCAAAAAGATGGCCCTACTTTATTTTGCCCACCAATTGGCCATCGACAAGAACGCGGCGATTACCAAGAAAGTTGGCAGCCGATGCCCATGAATGCACAGCATTTAGCAGAGGCGCAAGAAATGGCAGCAAAGGTTACCGCAGCACTTGGTGGTGCAGGAATTTGGGGGGTTGAATTTTTCATCACTCAAGAAGGTGCTTATTTTTCAGAATTATCGCCAAGGCCACATGATACTGGTATGGTTACCCTCGCGGGAAGTCAAAATTTAAATGAGTTTGAGTTACATGCAAGAGCTGTTTTAGGTCTGCCAATCCCACAAATTGAACTCAAGCAAAATGCTGCTAGTGCCGTAGTTTTAGCTGACACCGAAAGCGAGGATGCCCCACATTTTTCGGGCTTAGACATCGTGCTGCAAGATCCAAAAGCTGAGGTTCGAATTTTTGGCAAACCCAATACGAGACCCTACCGCAGAATGGCAGTGGCACTCGCCTTTGGTCAAGAACCTGTAGAAGTCATTACAGAACGCGCCAAAGCACATGCCGCCCAAATTAAACTTTCCTAGTTCTGAGCGCTAATTAGCTTTTAATCTAATAGAAAAAAACATGAATAAAATCATTGCACTTTGCTTGTTCTTGCTTCCATTGCTTTCCCGTGCTATGGAGCTTACCTATCATTTATCGATGCCTCAGCCTAATTCGCATTACTTCTCTGTCAAGATTGACGTAAAAGGGAATACCGCCAATACGCAAGAATTCAAATTACCTGTCTGGACGCCAGGTTCTTATTTAGTCCGTGAATTTTCTAAAAATTTAAACCAGGTCAAGGCAATTGATGCGACTAACAAAGAGTTAGTGGTCACTAAGAAAAGCAAGAATGCTTGGGAAATTCAATGTGCAGGTCAAGAAAATTTCACTGTTTATTATGAGGTTTATGCTTTCGAACTTTCGGTTCGCACACCGTTTTTAGATAACACTCATGGCTTTGTGGCAGGGGCAGGGGTTTTTATGTACACCGAAGCGACAAAAAATCAGCGTGGCTTCCTGAAAGTGTATCCGCATGCCAGCTTTAAAAAGGTGAGTACAGCCTTGCCAAGTGCTGATTTTAAAGCTGAATTAGGCTGCTTTAATTTCGTTTTTGAAGATTACGACCAATTGGTTGATTGTCCCATTGAGATTGGCAATCAGGTAGAATTCGATTTTATGGCAGCGGGTCTAAGACATCGCGTTGTCATGTACGGAGAGGCCAATTATAATGTGGCACAACTCCAACAAGACATGGCAAAAGTGGTCCAGGCGGCAACCGACGTATTTGGCAGCAATCCAAATAAAGACTATTTATTTATTGTTCACAATGTCAGCGATGGTCAAGGTGGTTTGGAGCACAAAAATAGTTGTGTACTTAGCGTGAGCAGATGGTCCTATGCAGGTTCGAATTATACCGGTTTTATCAATTTAGTAGCGCATGAGTATTTCCATCTATGGAATGTCAAGCGCATTCGACCAATTGAGTTGGGCCCATTTAACTATGATCAAGAGTGTTACACTTCCTTGCTTTGGGTGATGGAAGGTATTACTTCTTATTACGATGAGCTTTTACTCAAACGTGCAGGATTTTACACAAAAGAAGAATTTCTCAATAAGTTGCAATCGCAAATCAACTATGTGGAAGGCACACCAGGTTCCAGAGTTCAGCCCGTTGCACACGCCAGTTTTGATGCTTGGATAAAGGCGTATCGACCAAATGAAAATTCTAGCAATACCACCATGACCTATTATTCTAGAGGTGCTGTTTTAGGCGCTGTTCTTGATGCTTATTTGATTCAGAAATCGAATAAAAAACGCAGTTTAGATGGTTTCATGCAGTTGCTTTATACCAAATATGCCCTAGAACTCAAGCGTGGTTTTACAGAAGTTGAATTTGAACTAGAACTGAGTAATTATTGTGGAGAAGATATGCATGCTTTCTTTACCAATTATGTCAATGGAACACAAATCATTCCTTACCAAAAATACTTTGAGCCAATGGGGCTTATGATCAAAGACCAAACTAGTTCCCAAGCCAGTATTGGTGCCGTTTTTGAAGGGGAAGAAATCGTCAAAGTTAAATCTGTCAGACGCGGCAGTGCCGCCGAAGAGGCCGGTTTAAGTGTTGGTGATGAAATCCTTGTATGCGACGGCTACCGCGTTTACAAAAGCATGTTGGAGGGTATGTTAAATAGTCTGTCACCCGGTGAATCCATGATGTTGACTGTTGCCAGAGATGAGAAAGTATTTCAGGTAAAGTTCATCATGAAGTCCTATACCAAACCACAATTTTCAATTCAAATCAAAGATGCCAATGCGCCGTTACTTACTTATTGGTTGCGTTAACCTACTGGCTTTTGTTTCCGGAGCTCAGGTTTACAAAAACGTTCAGATTCCACCGCTTTCTGCAAAATATCCTTTCAACGAATGCGAACCTTCTATTGCAATTAATCCGCTGAATCCGGATGAGGTTGCTGCAGGATCCGTATTGACTGGTTATCATTTTTCAACTAATGGTGGTGCCACCTGGCAAACTAAAAACTTGAAAAGCCCTTATGGCGTATACGGAGACCCAGTCTTACAATACGATGCATTGGGTAGGTTGTATTATTTTCACCTCAGTGACTACAAGAAAACAAGCCACCTTGATCGCATTGTTTGTCAATATACCGATCAAATTGAGGGTAAGTTTAACAAAGGCTCATTTCCGGCGCCAAACGGGACAAAAGTCCAAGACAAGCACTGGATGGTGATCGACCCCAAAACGCAGGTTATTTACATGACCTGGACACAATTTGATGCCTATGACTCTGCCGACCCCAAAGACACCTCAATTATTGTATTCTCTAAATCCCTAGACAGAGGTCAAAGTTGGACGTCTCCGATTCGCATCTCTAAATATGGAGGAGACTGCCTAGATGGCGACAACACGGTTGAAGGCGCAGTGCCAGCGCTCGGGGCAAACGGGGAAATCTTTGTTTGCTGGACTGGCCCTCGTGGCATCATGTTCCAATGTTCAAAAGACGGCGGACAAACCTGGCTGACTGAAGAGCGCAAGCTTTCTGATCATTTAGGAGGTTGGGATATCGACATTCCCGGTATCTATAGAGCAAATGGCTTACCTTTCTTGATGTCAGATCTCAGCGAGGGGCCAAGGCACGGCACCTTATACCTCAATTGGTGTGACCAACGCAATGGTGCCGCTGATACCGATGTCTGGCTCATGAGTTCAACAGATGGTGGTATTACTTGGTCTGAAGCCAAAAGAGTCAATCAAGACCCTGCAGGCAAGCAACAGTTCCTGACTTCCATGGCCATAGATCCGAAGAATGGCGACCTCCATTTTGTATATTATGACCGTCGCCGCTTCGCCAACAACCGAACCGATGTCGTATGGGCACACAGCCAAGATGGCGGGCAAACTTTCACTGAGAAAATCATATCCGAACAGCCATTTTTACCCGATAAACGCGTCTTTTTTGGTGATTATTTAGGTATTGCGGTTTATGACGGTCGGGTTCGTCCGATTTGGCCTAGAATGGATAATGGGCGCATTACCCTCTGGACTGCTTTGATCGAAACCAAATGAGTCAGATTCAAATAGAGGCTTCGTGGCGCGCTGTTTTGTCAAATGAATTTGAAAAGCCCTATTTCTCTGAGCTCATTCAAAAAGTAAAAGCCGCCTATCAAGAAAAACCACAGCAAATTTTTCCGAAGGGCGCTCAAATTTTTAGAGCTTTTGATAGTTGTCCATTTGAGCAGGTTAAAGTTGTTATTTTAGGCCAAGACCCGTATCCAACAAGAGGTCATGCGCACGGCTTGTGTTTTTCGGTGGAGCCTAGCGTGAGGCCCTTACCGAAAAGCCTTAATAATATTTTTAAAGAGTTGCATGCTGATCTTGGCGTGCCCATTCCCAAAAATGGTAATTTATTTGGCTGGGCGCAGCAAGGAGTGCTCTTACTCAATAGTGTATTAACGGTTGAAGAAGGTTTGCCAGATAGCCATAAAAATTTTGGTTGGGAAACCTTTACGGATGAGGTCATTGCGCAAATCAATAGGCATAAAAACAACGTGGTTTTTATTTTATTGGGAGCCAAAGCCGGACAAAAAGCGAGTTTCATAGACAACAGCAAACACTTGATTTTAAAATCAGTGCATCCTTCGCCACTTTCGGCACACCGCGGTTTTTTTGGTT
>JAURHO010000105.1 GCA_030833265.1 Crocinitomicaceae bacterium
AAGAAGTGCAGCTAGTTCCGAGCTGATTCCGCGACCCTCGTTGCCTAAAACAAGCAGTTGAACTGCATTTGGATCAATGCTTTCAAAAGGCTGTCCTTCCATAAATGCTCCGAAAGCCTGAGTTCCATTTTCTTTAATGAGCGGTGCGAGATCTTGATAATGGATATTGACCCGAAAAGCAGAAATCATGGTGCTGTGAATGACCTTAGGGTTGAGGTAATCAACGGTGTTCAATGCACAAAAAATATGTTCAATACCAAACCAATCAGCGGTCCGAATGATGCTGCCTAAATTCCCTGGGTCTTGAATTTGATCGAGCAAAAGGACTTTGCCCTTGCCATCCCATTGTTTGGTAGTCGGAAAACGTACAACGGCATTTAACTTTTTTGGAGTTTTTAATTGACTGCATCTTTCGAGGTCTTTAGCAGAGGCGCTGAAAACAGGAATTGATAGGTCTTGCCATTCTGGGGTCAGGTCGTTTTCAATGATGAGTTCTTGAACTAAGCTTGGAAAATAGGCTAGCAGATCTTTGATTAAAGTTTCACCCTCTAAATAGAGGCATTGAGCCGCATCTCTATTTTTTTTGAGTTGCAAGCTTTTAATGAATTTGATCTTGTGTGGACTCAGTTTTTCCAAGTGAATATTCGTTACTTTTGTAGTCATGCAATTGCGTCCAAATTTACGATTATTTGCTTTGCTAAGCGTTTTGTTGATCATGACAGCGTGTCGCTTGTCAAAAAATGTGCCGCCTCAAAATTACCTCCTTCACAAAACGAACATCACCTTAGTTTCTCCGCTTACAACCCAGCTCGATCGCTATGAGCTGACGCAAGTCCTGAGGCAACAGCCAAACGCGCGCTTTTTTCGCTTACCATGGAAATTATGGCTCTATAACAGTTTAGATTCTGCAGCGGTTGCCAATAAGAAATTCAAACGCGTCTCCGCTTTTGAGCTGCGTTTGCACAAAAAGCAACAAAAGGTAGCAGAGGTCAATCAGAAACGCAATGCCAAAGCGCTGCGCAAAGGGCGCCCCGATTACCGTGCAAAAGCTGCTCCGGACAGCATTTTTAAACAAGTCATTTGGGCTGAAAAACTCAAGTACAAATTCGGACAAAAACCAGTGGTGTTTGACACCTTATTACACCAAAAAAGCCAAGAGCAATTAGCGCGTTATTTGGTTAAAAAAGGTTACTACTATTCGAAAGTGAGCGCTGAAGTCAAATTGAATGAAAGACAACGCTACGCCCAGACCACTTATATCATTGATGAAGGTCCACGCTATATCATAGATTCAGTGACTTACGTGGGGCCACGTCTACTTCGTGACCTCCACCTCAAGCTCATTCGCAAGAACTACGAGCCACTCAATGAGCATCCGTTAATCGGCAGACCTTTCGATCTCGATTATTTAGAAGCTTACCGAGAAAAAGTGGCTAAATTCCTTCGCGATGAAAGTATCTATAAATTTAATTCAACCAGTATTGAATTCTTAGCAGATACCAATCGTCAAAAAATGACGGTACACCTCACCATGCGCTTTGAAGATCGTTTGGTGCCTTCATTGCAAAACCCAGATAGTTTGGTAAGAGTTCCTTACCGAGAAACCAAGATCAATAAAGTGTTTTTTCATTTAGCTGATTCGGCCTTTATGCAAACGAGTTTTACCGCTGCGGCTAACGCTCAGGGTAGAAGTCTATACGATTCTTTACAGCCGCAATACTTGAACACGCTCAATAGTCTTTTGTATCAAGAGTTATTGTATACCAAAAAACAAGCGCTTGATTTAAAAGTGCCTTATGGCACCAAAAGTAATTGGCGCACCATGACCCTTACCTATAACGGTGCTTCACCATGGATCAAGCCAAATGTTTTGGAAATGCAAAATTACCTCGAGCAAAGTAATACCTACAAAGAATATTACCTCGATCGCTCTTATCGTTCTTTGGTTCAATTGGGTGTATTTGGTTCCGTGAAGCCTTACATTGAAGAAATCCCAGGTACCAATTTGCTTAATGTGCATTATTATCTCGAGCCTGCAGAAAAGCAATCTTGGGCCTTTAATCCGCGTTTTACCTCTAGTTTTGGTTTGTTGGGTGCTGCAGCCTCTCTCAACTATACCAATAAAAACTTATTTGCTGGTGCCGAGCGCTTGACCTTTTCAATAGGTGGAGGTTTTGAATCTCAGCCCCCAGTTTTTGACGCGAATGCGCAAGATCAAATTGTCAATTCAGGCAGGACTTTTAACACGTTTGAAATTGGTCCTAGCCTCAAATTAGACTTACCAGGCTTATTCCCAAGCCCTGTTACCTTGCTTGGTAAACGTCAAAAACCAAGAACCGTCATTAGTACGGCCATGAATTTCGAAAAACGGAGCATCTTTGATCGCCGCGTTTTTCAGCTCAATTATGCTTGGAAGTTTTTAGTGGGTAAAACACAGGTTTTTCAATTGGGTTTGCCTGGCGCTTCGGTCATTAAATATGTGCACATTGAAAAGTCTCCGGCTTTTGAAGCACAACTTCAACAAGTCAACGACCTCTTCCTGAATAATGCATACAGCAATCAATTTATTTGGCAAGATTTCAAATTTTCATTTGAGTACAATAACAAAGACAAAGATGAAAAAGTAGGTAAAAAGAAATTATTTAAAGGCAGTTTATATTTCAATTCAAGCCTAGATGCTGCAGGTAATTTACTTTATGCGTTTCGCTCTAATCAAGATACGCTTAACGGAAGTTATTTGTTGGGGTCTCAGCCTTACTCTCAGTTTGTGCGTTTGGACAATCAATTGATTACCTCCAATCGGATTGGAAAAGGAAGCTCTTGGCACTTGCGCCTAAATGCAGGTGCGGGCATCCCATACCTAAATTCGAAAACTGCCATGCCCTATGACTACAGTTTCTTTGGTGGTGGCTCCAACGATAACCGCGGATGGAGAGCACGTGCACTGGGCCCGGGTGCCTACAAATACCACCTCGATACCTCTCGTTTGGCCACCCAGATTGGCGACATTCGCTTTGGAGGATCCTTTGAATACCGCTTCAATATGGGTTCTACTTTTAAAGGAGCCTTATTCACTGATTTTGGCAATATTTGGACCTATCGCGAAGATGCTTCCCGAGTTGGGAGTCAGTTTGGTTGGACTACCTTTGTGCCGCAACTCGCTATTTCATCGGGCCTCGGATTACGCATGGACCTCGATTATTTTATTTTGCGACTAGACGTAGGCTTCCCGATCTATGACCCGGCTTTTGCAGATGGTGCGCGTTGGGTTTTTCAAGATTTCAAAACCCGCGAGACTTACTACCAGGAAGGGATGCAGCACTTCAACATGAGTCTTGATCAAGTGAAGGCCATCATGCCGCGACCTTTCTTGCCCAACTATTTGAATTTTGGTATCGGTTATCCTTTCTAACATGAAAAAGTTATTTGTTTTCTCAACCTTATTCTTGATTTTGTTCAGTTGCATGAAGGGTCAAAAAGTAGATTTGATCATTCACAACGCCGCAATTCATTGCCTAGACGACGCCAACTCGACCGAGCAGGCCATGGCCATCCTAGATGGGCGAATTGTGGAAGTTGGTCCAGAAAGACAAATTTTGAATAAATACCGCTCCGATGAAACCATTGACGCACAGGGCAAAGAGGTTTATCCTGGCCTCACCGATGCGCATGGTCATATGCTGATGTATGCCAAGCAATTACTCGGTGTCGATTTGCGCGGTGTTCGCTCAGCCCAAGAAATGATTCATCGCTGTGAGCAATATAAAGCCACGCATCCAAATCTCAAAATGCTGGTTGGTAGAGGCTGGGACCAAAGCCTTTGGGCTGGTCAGCAAATGCCCACGAACACTGAGCTCAATCAACTTTTTCCTAATATTCCAGTATGCCTTTACCGCATCGATGGGCACGCCGCTCTTATCAATGATTTTTTAATTAAGAAAAGCAAGTTGCTAGAGAAGTTGCCGACCCTCAAAGGAGGAGAGGTTGATGGGGGTTTACTCATCGATAATGCCATGAATTTGGTGCAGCCTTTTATTCCTGATTACCCGAAAAAAGACTACTTAAAAGCGCTTTTGCAAGTACAAGATGAACTTTTGCAATACGGAATAACGGGTGTGCATGAGGCAGGTATTGATTTTGAACACATTGCTTGGTTCCAAGAGTTGGTGGCTAGTGAGCGTCTGAAATTGAACGTGTATGCCATGCTCATGGATGCTCCTGAAAACAGAAGTTTTGCTGCTAAAAACGGCCCGTACCACTTCAAAAACCTTACTATTCGTAGTTTCAAGTGTTTTGCCGATGGGGCCTTAGGTTCTCGTGGGGCTTTACTTAAGGCGCCATACCACGACCATCCCGAAAGTCGCGGTTTGCTCCTGACAGAAGTGGAACGCATGCAAAATTTGGCGCAGTTTTGTTTGAAGCACAACTATCAAATGAATACCCACAGTATTGGAGATTCAGCTAATGCCCTCATTTTGAATCTATACGCTTCTATTTATAAGCAAAAACCTGATCACCGTTTTAGAATTGAACATGCGCAGGTAGTTGACCCCATTGATTTTCAAAAATTTGCCGATTTTGCCGTTTTTCCGTCGGTGCAACCCACTCATGCCGTTTCAGATTCAGATTGGGCCGAGGCGCGTTTGGGTAAAAAGCGCATGAAAGGTGCTTATGCTTATAAAACTTTATTGCAACAGTTCGGTATGCTGGCACTAGGTACAGATTTTCCCGTAGAGCAAACCAATCCATTTTTAACCATCCAAGCGGCTGTGCATCATTCCACTGCAGAAGCCTTGACCCTTGATGAAGTGCTGAAAGGCATGACGATTTGGGCTGCTTTTGCAGCTTTTCAAGAAAAAGAGTTGGGTTCTATAGAAAAAGGCAAGCAAGCCACTTTTGTCATTTTTGAAAATCCAGTAACTGCTGATCAAGGTCAGGTACAGAACTATGCTTGGCGCACCTTTATCAATGGTAAATGTGTGTTCAAGTTAGAGGCCTTGTAGCTTGTCCTGCTTCAGTTAATTTTTTATTCATTCAAATCATTCTCAATGCGTCCAATTTTTCTCTTGTTATTTTTAAGCGGCTTTCATTGGCATTTTTTTGCTCAAATAGATAAAGCAGCTCAGCGAGATTCCTTGAACCTAATTTTCTTGAATAAGACGCTCAATTTTTGGCATCAAGCAGCAAGAGAAGCAGATTTTGAAAGTTACTTTAATTGGACAAGTTCGAATTTCGTTTTCTTAGGAACTGCCCCAGGAGAGCGTTGGACAAAAACAGAATTCATGGCCTTTTGCAAGCCCTACTTCGATAAAGGAAAAGCTTGGGACTTCAAGCCATCTAACAGGCACTGGCATTTTGCTGCCGATGGAAAGGTAGCGTATTTCGATGAAGATTTAGATACCTGGATGCAGGGCTGCAGGGGAAGCGGCATATTTGTTTTGGAAAAAGGTGAATGGCGCTTGGCCTATTATAACCTAACAGTCTTGATTGAAAATGAAAAAATCAAGCCCTTCATCGAATTACGCAAGCACTAATGTTTGTAGCAGATAACAGACTCATAAGCGCCAAAGCTTATTTTAACGAGCAGTTAGGCGCCCAATTTTCAGCATCTGAATGCAAGCAGATGTGGCAGCAAATCTTGCAAAAACGCTTTGATTGGAGCGCTACTGAACTTCTACTCAAACACGAGGAACGCCTCTCTGAATCAGATTTACTTTACATCAGAAGTTTTGTCAAGCGTTTACAAAACCACGAACCCTTTCAGCATATTCTCGGTGAAGTTTTCTTTGCAGATTTGCTGCTGAAATCTGATGCAAGAGCTTTGGTGCCTCGGCCTGA
>JAURHO010000010.1 GCA_030833265.1 Crocinitomicaceae bacterium
CCATCCAAAACACGCTCGTAGGCCTGTGTAGGATCTACACCTACTTCATCAGCGTAGTTACATGGGTTCAGATAAGTAGGACCGTTCGGCATACAATCTACATCTGTATCTGGTGAATAATCTCCTGAACGCACCCAGTTTGTTGGGAAGTAAGCGTCGTTGTCTTTCACACCCGTTAACCAGCGCTTAGAAGAATCTTTGAACTCCATGCTCGCTTCAATCATAGAAGCATACTTAGAAGCCAAGTTACCCGTACCCGTGTATTTCGTTTGGAAGATCTGAACCGAAACACCCCACTGTGGAATGATTTGCTCGTTGTCGGAGGCGATGGTGCGCTCTGAAGTCACAGAATCAATTGGGGTGGCGTCGCCTTTGTTGGCGTAACGGTAAATCACCCAGCTTGCGGTGTCGGCACCGTTACCAATGTTCGGAGCGGTGTAGTCGCGGAACTTGCACTCGAAGTAACCGTTCGCTAAGTTCAATGGATCCACTACTTTGATATTTACAGGGCCCGCACCGTAATCGTAGGTTGGGTTGGCCATGTAACCGTCATTGAGGATAGTCTTCAAAGACGCATCGGTAAGCTCTAAGCTGCGGTTGCCGTTTCCGTAACCATCTAGACGCGTAATGCGTGGCGATGTTCCGTAAGCAACAAGCTGTGCAGTTCCACCAGCCTCTGGCATTGGATTGTGAGGGATGGCAGATGTTGGAGAAATAGCTGTTCCGTCAAAATTGAGGCGGCTAGAAATATATGGGATCTTTTGACCATCAAGATAAAGTGGGTCATTTGGATCGTATTTCTTAAATTGATTGTAAGCATAAGCAACAGCTACATAGTAATATTGCTTGTGGTTCACTAATCTACGAGCTCCTTGAGCAAACGCATCCTCTTTGATGGAGAAAGAGTGGCTAATACCAGCATTCTCTCCATCTACTTTTTCAACTGGAACCGAGAAACCTAGCGCTTCATCAAATTGGAAGTTGATAATGCGTGAGATATTGTTTTTGATGTCGCATTGTGCAACCAAACGTGCTTTGTCTGGATCCGCGATATCAGCAATAGATACATCCTGCGCTTTTAATTGGAAGATTTGGTAACCTTCGAAGCGGTAGAAGCGGTCTACAGATGGGTCAGTGATATTGATTTCGTCAATTTCTTCATAAGCTTCTTGGTAGTTGTTTGAAGAAATAGGGTTGTCAATCATGAGGATTAACTCATTTTCCAATTCTTGGATAGTCAAGCGCGGTGCATCTGGAGGAGAAAGGATTTTGAAACAAGCATCAAATAAAGCTTGCGCTTTCGTATCGGCACGTTTCATTGCTTCAACTGAAGCCATCAGACCTCCTTCAGTACTGCGACCATAAACGATACCTACCGTAATGTTGTTAACTGCCCCTGGACGCAAAGTAAACGGACCGGCAGACTGTACAAAACGACGGTCACCAGAAGGGTTGTTATTTGTTGTTTCGTCCCAGCCGTTCGGGAATAATCCTGACATATCCTCACCTTGTGTTGACCAATTTAATGGATCTGATCCACCTGGGAACATGTAATCAGAAAGTGTTTGTGTAGCACCTGTTGATCCTGTGTAACCTAAACCACCATAGAACATCTCTGAACCATTAGCCCACTGACCTTCCATGAAGTTGTAGTATTCAGCTGCTGGCCCTGGGTCATTGTAAGGGTAAGCAGAAGTTGAAGTGTAATATGTAAAGCGACGCATACCGAAACGCTCGTTGTCGATGATGCCATCGGAATAACCGATACCAATTCCTTTGTAAACAATACCATTGTTAGCAAGCGCATCTACAACTGTAGGAACTACATCTGTCTGTGTGGCTTCATCATAATATGGCCCAGGGTTATCAATACCGTCAGCATCTTGGTAAGGTCCTTCGAAGAAGTCACAGCCAATTGCAGGTGGGTTTTCACCATAACCAAGTTTACCACCATCTGATTCATCAATGAGGTCACCATTGTACATGTAACCTAAACCTCTTGATACATCACAACCTGTGTAGTCATCGGCATAGTTCCCGACGTCAGCATCTAAGTACTGAGAGAAGTAAGTGTTGTAGAGTGTTTGTGTACCACGGTTGATCAATTCGTAGTTATAGAATGTCATGCGGTTCACTTCGTCATTTGTTGCAAACGAGAAAGCTTGCGCACGAATTTCCATACCGATAGGGTCACCACTGGTTTCTGTGTGGATGTTTCCTTTATCGTTGAAAACCCACCAATGAGTTTCATCACCGTAAAGTGAAATACGACGGTCAATTCCACATTCGATATCATCACGACCTAAGATGTCGTCATACCAAGGGTGATCACCGTTGTCTGGGTTGTAGTTACCATCTTGGTCGCGGTCATAGAAAGGAGCCAAGAAGTAATCTTGACCTCTCGAGACGTCACCATGAGCTGGCCAACCGTAAATACGGTTCAATTCATCATTTGTAGGAGCGGTGATTTCATCGCAACCTTCAGTTGTAATACCCGCATTACATTCCCACCAAATATTGAATTTGATTACTTCTGCTTTGCGAATAGTATAAAACTTATCATAAGCGATACATTGATCTGGATCGATGTTTGCTTCACCGAAGTCACGCACTTGGTCATCGCCAACTGGGTTGATTGGGTTGAAATTTCCAGTTCCTGGTGTAACTGTGAGTGGGCCAGGCCAGAAATCGTTTCCTGAACGGTAACGAAGTGCAGCCAATTTCAACTGACCATTTACGTCGGTACCACCCATCCAAAGAGCTCCAGCGAAAATAGCAAAGCGGCTACTTCCTTTCGGAACTTCGTAGGCAGCAACACCTGCTGCACGGTTTTGGAACATACTCCCTCCCTGCTCAATGAGTGCGGACACATCATTGAATTTCATGGTGAGCTTAGCCGTTGCAGGGCTACAATTAGCCTTAGGCTTAACCGTTGGCTTGTAATCTTTGTCGTTGGGTCCGAGGTAAGCAAATGCTTGTGTGCATGCTACAGTTAGACTTAAAAACGCGGTTATGAATTGCTTTTTCATAGTACTTCGTTAATGCTTCTTAAAAATCAAATTTTACACCGACACGGATTGTGCGAGGTATACTGATGTTAAACGGATTTTGAATCTTCATGGTGTAGTAGTCACGGAAAGATTGCTCATCAATTTGGTTTTGGATAGACGTTTGGCTAGATGCTGCAGCTAAGTATCCATCGTCATCCCAGTTTCCAGTAGCTCTGTAAACATTCAAGACATTGAATTGGTTGAACAAGTTTGTTGCGCGAACATAAACTTGTAAGAACGCTGCTTTCTTCTTGTTATCCTTGTTGCCATATTCAAGTGAGAAAGTTTTATCAGCTTGAATATCTAAACGGTATTGCCAAGGTAAACGAGAACCATTAAGGGTACCGTTGATACCTGCATTGAGGTTTCCAATTCCTTCATCAGTGATGAATGTTTGAGAAGAATAAGGTGAGCCAGAGTTAATATTGGCAATTAAGTTCAAGCCCGTATTTTCAAAAATGCGTGTTTTTCCAATCATTGGGCCGTTGTAGTCTTGACCCTCGCCGTAACGGTAATCAAAAGTTACATTGAAAGCATGACGTTGGTCATAGCTGTAAGGGAAGATTACACGAAGGTTTGGTAGACCAGCATTTACAAGTGCTGACATTGAAGTTGCATCTGATCCAGTACCGTCAGCAAACTGTAAGGTGTAGTTTGCCGTCATGCGGATGTTACCTGTCTGACGCATGTCATAGGCAATAGTCAAACCTTTAACCGTACCGAAGTCACGGTTACCGAATGTTTTGTAAGTTACAGGGTAAGCTTCAAACACATTGATCAATTGAACGTTGTTGCGTTGTTCACGGTAGAAAGCCGAGATTTTGATGGAAGAGGTGCGTGTAACTACTTGTTGGAAACCAAGTTCGTAATCAACAGTTTTCTCTGGTTTGAGGTTAGCGTTATTAATAACTGCATTACGAGATTGGATGAACTGATACTCGTAAGGGTTGAAACGGAAACCTGAAGTTGGACGCTTGGTAAGGATGTCATAGTGAGCAAAGAATGAAGCTTCTTCAGAAATTGGGAAAGAGAAAGCAACACGTGGCATCACGTTTACTTGGGCCTTGTAATCTTCAAAAGCATCTGCAGTTGGCGTTTCAAGTGAAGGGTCTTGCAACCAAGGTGCAATACCGGCAGCGCCACGAATTTTAGAAGGGTCTTCAATAGGTGTTCCGGAAGCGTCATACCATTGTGAACCATTTCTGAAACCATTGATTCCTGACGGATTGTTTACATCATTTACATAAACAACGTAGTCATCACCCATACCACCTGGCAGATTCACCCATGAATATTGGTTAGGGTCATTGGTTGCCAATGAGCGCGCTTCTTTAACAGTTTTTGCTGTGTAGAATAAGTAAGGGTCTTTTAAAACTGGTTGGTTTGCATCAAAGACGTCAACACGAACACCTACGTTGAAGACGATGTCTTTGAAGGCAAATTTGTCCATGATGTATCCGGCCATATAGATTGGTTGGAAGGCGCCTACAAAACGCTTGTAGTTACCATTTTCATCAAATTCATTGAAGTATTTGTTGATATCTGTGTTGCCACGCACTTTCTTTCCGGTGTGGTCATAACCCCAATAAGAAACGAAAGACTGCCCACTATTTAACAATTCATCTGGAGAGAACATGTCAAATTGAAAAAGTTCTGGGTCGTACTGATCGATATCTACAAAGTCGTTGCCTGCAGGGTTGTAGCCAAGTTTTTGACGCAAGTTGTAGTCAAAGAATGATTGTTGGTCATTATTGATTTGTCCTCCATATTCACCAGTTCCTGTTTTGAAGGCATCACCAGCATTCAAACGATTATAGGTAATGGCCTTGAATGATCCTGAGTCAGTAACCACACCTGAATTTAAGTCAAGCTCTTTGATGTGGAAGTTTGCCAACTGACGTGCAATTTGCCAAATACCAACAGGACCGTTGTCGCCGCTAGTCCAGCCGCGGTCTACGCGTTGCTCGTATTCAAAACCTAAAGAGATAGAGTGGTCTCCGAGTACAACAGAACCGGCACCAGTTACACGGAACTGATCGTTTTCTGTTTTACCAAAACCATTTGATGGCGAACCAATATTTGACCAAATTCCGTAAACGCTACCAGGAAGGTCTCCATTTCTGAGTGCGTTTCCTTGTTGGATTTGGAAAAGGTTTTCGTAGCGACCAATTGGATTACCTTCGTAAATATTAAAATATTGAGTGGTAATTGAAGCTAATGCTGCGTTAGTTTCAGATGGCGTGAAGTCCACTTGTACATCTCGGAAACCGTTGTGTACGTACATCTGTGTGGCCGGATCAAACTCATAAGAAGGCACGCGCGTAGTTACGAATTTACCTACATGGCCATAATTAAAGAGGTTATACTTATGATTCGGGTCATATGACTCGTTGAAAGATTTAGAGTAGTCAACCATTAAGCTGTAAAGCGCAGACTTGATTTTTGAACTTGAACCTTCGCGGTCGTTATTGAAACGTTGTGTCAAACGAGCGTAAACGCGGTAGTCAAGACTCTTGCCTACTCCGTAGTTGGTAAAGTTTAATAAGGAACCTGCATAGTTGTAAGATGTTCCTTGTGAGTAGTTAAGTGATCCACCAAATTGTAAGTTAACTGATGGCCCAGTATTTACATCGATTTTTCCTGATGCAGAAAATACAGAATTGCGAGCATTCATGCGCCAGTCTGTTTTTTCGAAGTCGTCGGCACGCAAGAAGAGAGCGTTGTGGAAAGTACCAAAACCAGTTGAGGTTGGTCTGAGTGGGTTTGCAAGAAGTTCATCGCGAACATCTTTTTTAATGCGGTAGGAGCCACCCGCTAATGGACGTGAATCAAGTTGGTCTGTGTAGTTAGCAGAAACTAAGAAGCCAAGAAGCGGACGCGTTTTGTTGCCTAAGGAATCGCGCTTCATTAATAAAGGACCTGATAACATCCCTTCAACAAGGTTGTAACCAAATTTATCAAGACCAATTACTTTTCCGTCGTAACCGTTAGGATCTGCTCCATTTAGGTAAATACCTGAAGTTACACCTTCTAAACTTCCGAAATAAACTGAGGATGGACCTCTGGTTGTAATAGAGATGATACCACCAGTAACGTCACCGTAGTTTGCAGGGACACCACCTGTGATGACAGATACTTCTTCAAGGGCAGACTTTGGTAAGTTGGAAGAACCGCGAACTTTGATACCATCAATATAAAAGTAGGTTGCGTCTGAACGCGTACCGCGAACGGAAATTGCGCCTGAACCTTCATTTACGTTGACACCACCCACGGTACCTGCAACTGCAGAAGCTGAACGCGCTGGGAGGCGAGCGATATCTTCACGAGTTACCGTAGCACCAGAAGCACCACCGTCTTTATCAATGAGCGGAACTTTGTAGCGAACTACTTTTACTTCTCTTGTTTCTTGAGTTTTACTAGACAAGGTGAGGTTATCTAGGAACGTGATGCGATCTGGTGAAATGGAAACGCCAGTCATGGTGAGGGTTTGGTACCCGCCTTCTGCATTTCTTACCTCAACATCATATGAACCAGGCTGAATACCATTGATCTGGAATTTTCCTTTTTCATCGGTTAATGAACTACCACGAATGGCTCCGGCTTGCTTCAACAATACCTTGCTGAACTCAAGAGGGGCCTTTGTAGCCTCATCGGAAACGGTACCGCGAAGCGTACCAAGACCGGATTGTGAAAATGCATAAGTACTTACAAACAAAGCACTTAAAAACAATAATGTTAGTCTACCCACCATAAGAATGCGTATAAATTTTACTATTTCTCGTTTTTTAAAGATTGTAAATATAGAAAAATCCATAGTCTTAACATAAAATTCATCAAATTTCTGTTCTATGTTTGTAGGGAATTTCACCGAGGCACCTCCAATTCGCAATTATGAATTTTGAAACCCTTCTTTCTAAACTTGCCGTGCAATTGAGTAGTGCTCAACTCGATAGCATAATAGAAAGCAGTGTTTTCCTATTTCCCGCGGAAAAAATTCAACTTCAAAATCGTTCGAGTGAAAAAAGAAGAAAAGAATTTCTTGGTGCGCGTTTGTTGCGTAATCAGCTGTTAATCAAATCAATTATCAGCTATGATGACGTAGGTAAACCCTACCTTCAAGATGACCCCAATCGCTATATTTCCATTTCACATTCAGGTGAAACAGTAGTCCTTGGTGTCGCCTCATTTAATATTGGTATTGACATTGAAAAACCACAAAATAAAATTCATCGGATCATCAATAAATTTGCTGATGAAGATGAAAAGAATTTATATAGTTTTGGTCAGTTCAGTGCCACAGATTGGCTCACGTTTATCTGGTGTGCCAAAGAGGCAATTTATAAGTTAGGTGGGCGAAAAGGCGTTGCCTTTAAAGAGGAAATTCAGCTCTTGTCTATTGATGAAGTTGAGCACAATTATTTGAAGATTTCGGGATCTTACAAACACAGCGCTGGCAAAACACATGAAGTGGAGGTTTATTGCTTGAAAGATAGCGAGTTACTGTTTGCGCTTGCTAAATTCAAAGCCGAGCCTTGAGGCTCATGTCTAGTGACTTTACAGAATGTGTGAGGGCACCAACTGAAATGAACTGCACACCTGTCTCGGCATAACTTCTGATTGTTGCTGCAGTAATACCGCCTGAGGCCTCAGTTTCAATGTCATCCGGAATTAATTTCAATGCTTCACGTAGTGCTTCAGGTGAGAAGTTGTCAAGCATAATTCGGTGGTAATCTTTAGGTAAGGTGAGCAACTCTTTTAATTCATCTTCAGAACGCACCTCTACCTCTACTTTTAGATCTAGATGCTGCTGACTTAAATAGGTTTTAGTTCTTTCAAGCGCAGGTGCTAGACCGCCCGCATAATCAATATGATTGTCTTTCAACATTATCATATCATAAAGCCCAAAACGATGGTTTGCTCCCCCTCCTATTTTCACCGCATATTTATCTAGTAAACGCATTCCTGGTGTCGTTTTTCGGGTATCGAGTAAAGTACAATTTGTGCCGCTGATTAGCGCAACGTAATGAGCTGTTTGGGTAGCAACGCCACTCATGTGCTGCATGCAGTTGAGCAGCAGTCTTTCAACCGCTAAAATGGATCGAGATGAACCTTGTAAAGTAAAAGCGATATCACCATATTCAACGCGGTCTCCGTCCTTTAATTTTTGATCAAAAATGATTGCTGAATCGTAAATTTCACAAATGCGCTTTGCGACATCGACTCCGGCAAGTACACCAGGTTCTTTGATCAAAAGATAGGCGGCTGACTGCGCAGCAGCTGGGACACAAGCTAAAGACGAGTGGTCACCCGAACCAAGGTCTTCTTTTAGGGCATTAAGGATAAACTCATCTAGCATGAGGCAAAGATAAGAAGTGCGGGTTAATCTGCACAATGTTTCTATTTTTGAACTGTGAAAGCACAAATCGAATTATTGAACAAAGTAGCCACGCTACCACACCACCCCGGTGTTTATCAATTTTTTGATCAAAAAGGGAAGATCATTTATGTTGGCAAGGCGAAAGACCTGAAAAAAAGAGTGAACTCTTATTTTCAAAAAGACCATATAGATGGTAAGACTCGGACGCTTGTCAAACAAATTGTCGATTTGCAGTTTACCGTTGTCGAAACAGAAATTGATGCGCTCTTGCTTGAAAACAACCTCATCAAGAGTCATAGACCCCGATATAATGTTTTACTTAAGGATGACAAAACCTATCCTTGGATTGTCATCAAGAACGAGCCCTTTGCGCGCATCTTTTCAACCAGAAGAAAATTCAACGATGGTTCTACCTATTATGGCCCATATCCGAATGTCAAAGGGATGCATGCACTTTTGCAACTCATTCGGGAACTTTTTCAAATCAGAACTTGCGCACTGGACTTGAGTCAACAAAAACTAGAAAAAGCAAAATACAAGGTTTGTCTGGAATACCATATTGGCAAATGTGCCGGGCCTTGTGAAAAGCACCAAAAACAAAGCAACTATGATGAAACACTCAGAGTGATTCGCCTGCTTTTAGAAGGTAAAAATTATTCGTTGATCCAACAGCTGAAAAAACAAATGCAAGCATTTGCTTCTGAACAAGCTTTCGAAGAAGCACAACGCTGCAAAGAATTGATTTTAGCCCTAGAGCAATTTAGAACAAAATCAATGGTGGTCGCTGATCATGCTCAGAACTTTGATGTGTGTTACATTGAAAAAAACAATGGCCTTTCATGGGTGAGCTTTTTAGTAGTTCGTGAAGGAAGTATTGTCCACACCTACGCTACGCGAATTGAGGATCCTTTGGATGAAGCGCTTGAAGTCCTTTACCAAAATATCATCCCCCAACTGAGGTCGCATTTTTCAAGTGCGGCCAAAGAGGTAATTATTGGTGTGCCGAATGGTGTTCAACTCTATGATGCCAAAGTCATTTTCCCAAAAATTGGTGAGAAAAAACAACTCCTAGAATTGGCACAGAATAATGTCAAGCACGCACAGCTTCAGGCCCGTAAGCAAGCCATGAATGCCAGTACAAACGTGCAGAATTCGGCCATGCAAGCCCTGCTAGAATTGCAATCCGTACTCGGACTAAGTACCATTCCAAAACACATCGAATGCTTTGACAACTCCAACCTTCAAGGAACAAATGCTGTCTCGGCCTGCGTCGTCTTTAAAGAGGGTGTTCCTAGTAAAGCAGATTATCGCCATTTCAATGTCAAAACCGTGGTTGGCCCTGATGACTTCCTTACTATGAAAGAAGTTGTTGGGCGCAGATATAAACGCCTAAAAGAAGAAGGGCAGGCATTTCCAGATTTAGTCATTATTGACGGTGGTAAAGGCCAACTCGGAGCCGCATTAGAAGCCGTTGAAGAGCTGGGCTTACAAAAAGAACTTAAACTTGTTGGGCTCGCTAAAAGACTAGAAGAAATCTACAAACCTGGGTTCTCCAAATCACTGATTTTAAGCAGACGCTCTTTAGCTTTAAAATTAGTCCAACAACTCAGAGATGAAGCCCACCGTTTTGGTATTAGTCATCATCGCAATAAACGCAGCAAAGGTGCGCTCGAAACACAGCTTGACCAAATCAAAGGCCTCGGGCCAAAAACTATAGCGCAACTTTTCCAAGAGTTCAAGACAATCACCAAAATGCAAGAAGCCGGACAAGAAATGATTGCAAAAAAAATAGGAGCGGCAAAAGCGCAGCTCCTATTTCAGTACTTTCAACAGCAGTAGTTATTCTACCACAAAAGGAAGTGTCGTTTGCGCTCCGTTAAATTCAAGCTGCAAAAAGTAAGATCCTGCTGCAAGCTGTGCCGTCTGACTCACAACCATATTTTTGCCTGCTTGCAAATACAATGGATAAGTCTGAACTACTTTACCTGATAAGTCTGTTACTTTTAAAGTGGCTGGTCCGGCGGACAGCGAACTGAAGGTTAAGTGTAGATCTGAATCGGTTGGATTCGGATAAAGATTGATTGAAGACAAGTCTTGATTTTCTATGCCTGCAATAACGAGGTCATTTGAAGGACCACCGCTATAAATATTGATGTCGTCGAGGTAAAAATTATTCCCGCCCTCACCTTCAAAACGGAAACGCATTCTGAAATTATCTGTGAAATAATTGTTGGTCACGTTGGTCATGTGGACGGTTACCCAATCTGCTTGTGAACTTGGGGCCCATGAACTAGCTGAAGTTTGACTTGAAAGTTGGTTTCCGCCAAGTGTTTTGCGTTGTGCCCAGTTTTCACCACAATTCCCGGTAATGAACACTTTGAGGTATTCATAATCAGAAGCTGCCTTTTTTCTGTATGCATAACGGAAAGAAAGTGTGACCGTACCAGAAGTGGTATCAATGACCGATAAATCAATATTTGTAGAAATTAATTCATCGATGTTGGAAGGCGTTTGACCAAAATTGATGAGTTTGGCACATTTGTTACCTGAATGACCAAAGCTGTTTTCTAGTTCAAAGGCATTGTTATTGTTTGCATTATAAACTTCCCAATTTGGAAGGTTATTCAGTGAGGTATAATCTTCGAAGCCCTCCCAGTAAGGTAAAGTTGCTGGCGTGCCAAGTACACGAATATAACCTGACTTTGTTTCCACATCGCTGTTTGTTCCGTCAGTGGCAGTTAATTGAATGGAGTACATTCCTGGGGTGTCAAAAGTAACGACCGGGTTTTCAGAATTGGCAGCCGAACCGCTTGCATATGACCAACCAGTTGCTGGAGTAATTTGCCACGACCAACCAGTGACCATATTGTATGACTGATCTGAAAATTGAACTTGATTACCCGCACAAACAGTTACCTTGTCAGCACTGAAATCTGCTTTACATAAGTAGGTTGTTCCGGTAGCACCAACAGCCGCTAGATTTGCCGCTGAAACCACATTTGCACGACCTGTATTAGCAACTAACAAACAGTTGCGCATTCTGGTGCGTTGCCCTTCAGTAAACATTTTTGAACAGTAAGAGTAATCCATGTAGTTTTCAACGTTATCGCGGATATCATAACCCCAATAGGCGTTGTCATTACTACAAGTATTTGAATTGAGTAAACAAGCAGTAACACCGATGCAAGTTGGGGTATCTTGAACGTTGTCACCGTTTCCTGGGCAACTTGTTGCATTACCTGGGTTGTTGTTACCTCCCCAAGTGTGATCTAGGTTTAACCAGTGTCCAACTTCATGGGTAAGAGCACGGCTCGTACCTACACTACCAGTACCGATTGCACCAACGTAATCATGCAAAATCCAGATGCCATTTTTCATGCTAGTCGCGGCCCAAGTGCTTGGGTTAAAAGTGTATCCAGCTGCACCACCGATATCGCCACAAATAAAAATATTGAGGTATTTATTGCCTGGCCAAACGCCATTGTATACATTATTTCCGGCAATGATAGCGTCAACTTGAAGGTTGCCATCGGCACCGTCATAACTCATATTTGAAAACGTTCTGGTAATCCCGCTGAAACATTGGCCGTTGGGTGCAATGGTTGCCAATTTAAACTCGATTTCGATATCGGCAGGCATTCCTTGAAAAACAGGATGCACGTTAGCTGTATCGGCATTTTGTTTGCGGTAATCGCGGTTTAATATAGCGAGGGAATTTAAAATTTGTTCATCAGAAATATTTTCAACGCCGTTTATGTGTAATACGTGATAAACAACAGGTATCGTATAAATAGTGCCTTTGGTTTGATCACCTTTTTTGGCAACTTCTTCATAGGCTAATTGCGCTTCTTGGAGACCTCTTGCGTAGTCAGGATTACTTAACAAAGCAGCATTTTTCTTGTGGGTCAGGCAGTATTCTACATTTTCGCCTTCACGCATGTTTTGGGGGTCGAGAACGCGTGTTTCTTTTTGACCAAAAACATGAATGGATGAGGTAAATACGAATAATAAGGAAGCTAAAAAGTAAAGCGGTTTCATAGTTTATTCAGTAAGAGCATGATAGTTGTTTGTAAAAATACAATAAGTCAAGCAAATTTGATCATAGTAGAATTAAATAATCATAATAAATTCCTTTGTGTAACTTTGACCTATGAAAGCAAATACAGCCTCCTCAACCTTAGCCATTACAACTAAAATTGTACTGCCAAACGACACCAATACACTTGGCAATCTGTTTGGTGGTCAACTACTTGCCTGGATGGACCTCATTGCTAGTGTTTCCGCACACCGACACTCCAAACGAGTTGTTGTAACCGCCTCTGTCAATAATGTTTCGTTTCAGAAGCCAATTAACCATGCTTCTATCGTTACTTTAGAGGCAAAAGTTTCGCGCTCATTTAACTCTTCTATGGAGGTATTTGTCGATGTTTTTGTAGAAGATGCTGTTACCGGACAACGCGAGAAATGCAACGAAGCCATTTACACTTTTGTTGCGGTTGACCAAAACGGAAATCCGATACAAGTTCCTGCACTTATCCCTGAATCAGAAGAGGAAAAAGCACGTTTTGATGGCGCCTTACGACGCAAACAATTGGCCCTGATATTAGCAGGAAAAATGAAGCCCGCTGAGGCTACAGAACTCAAAAAACTCTTTTTCGAGGAAGAAAATTAAGGCTAGTTGATCGACGCCTTCAATTGGCTAGAAATCTGCTCCAGATTTTGCTGACGCATACAGTTAAAGTGCCCTTTCGGACAGGTCTGAAAACCTATTTTAGAACAAGGTCTGCACTTCAAATTTTCCACTTCATATTGGAAACAATTTTCTTGTTCAAGTCGATACGGATACATGCCAAATTCTTTTACCGTATTTCCCCAAATCAAGTGTATCGGCACCTCAAAACAGGCCCCTATGTGCATCAGTCCGGTATCATGAGTCAATAAGGCGGCTGCATTTTTTACTAGCCACGCAGAACCATGAATCGAGAGCTGACCAACCATTGAAACAATTTTTTGATCCTGAAGTGCTGTCTTAATTTTTTGAGCAGTTTCTTGGTCCTCCTTGCCTCCTAAGAGCACGATTGGATAAGGGATTTTTTGCAGCAATTCAATCATTAAATCAGTGGGCAATCTTTTAGTTGCAAACTGTGCGCCTATAGCAAAAGCCACATATTTATGAGGCTCTAAACCTGTTACTTCTTGAATGGAAAATTGATCATTTGCAGGAATCAGATACTGGTTAGTTGGCGCCAATATTTCTAAACCAAAAGCTTGTTGCAAGGTGCTCAAATAACGGTCAACAACGTGCTCAGGTTTGCTTGGCTTGACTTTGAAGCTAGTGAGTAGCCATTTGCGCCAATTATTCTTCGGATATCTGTAAACTGTGGCACCCGATAAAAAAGTAAGTAATCTAGTTCTAAGATTATGATGTAAATCGATAACTGCATCGTAGGCTTGGAAATCAATTTGCTGCCTTAATTGCCTAATTGAACCCTCTAGCGTGTAAATATTATTGAGGCCAGCACAAGCGGCCAGCAACGAACGAAAAGCGGGTTTGGTAGCGTAGTCAATTTGACAACTTGGGTATGCTGCCTTAATGGCCGCCACAACAGGAAAAGTCAGGACAATATCTCCGATTGAACTGAAACGAAGAACTAATATTTTTTTTGGTGACCTGCCCGACATAGGACGAAGTTACTAAAACTTACTTTGTATGATGAAACAAGACGTGGTCGCGGTCAATTTGCGCCTCCAAAGCCCCAAAGAAATCTGCTTTTTGTGCTTCTTGAATGCAGTCTAGCGGAAAGGTTAGCTGCAAATCTTCGATGTAATCAAAGTAGATAGTTTGTTGGCTTACTGATACTTTTCGTAGCCCGTTCAAATAGATCAATATGATTTCGCGGTCAGCCACAAGAATAGCTTTAGAACTGAGGCCCACTCTGAATTGATTTTGATTTACCAGGACAAAAACGATGGAGTCAAGTAACAAAACAAAATAAACAAAGACTATGAAAAATGAAGCGGTAGTGAGCAACAAATGGGCAATCAATAAACTGAGAAAAACCAATGCCTCAAGACTGTTGTATACTAAAACGCGATTCTTGCGCGTGGTGCTGATTGGCTGGTTCCAGACAAATTTATCTTGTTGCTTCACCATGGAGACTCCCATCCAACGGCGAATAGTTCGGCGCAAGCCAATGATTAAAAGTAACAAACCGAGTACAAGATAGATCTCATTGATGTACTTTATTTCGTTGGCAGTTATGTGCAAGAATTCAACTGGTAAGTCAAAACCAACAAATACCGACACCAAAAGTGTAGGCACACTAACCAACAACAACAAGAGGTTGATGAAACTATTCATTTGGTATGAGCTTTAATTTGGCGCGCAGTCCTTTGATTTTCTCTTGGGCAGCATCGATTTTCTTTTGAACATCGGCACGAAGCTGATCAGCACCTTTCGAACGTGCGAAAAAGCCTAGGTTATTTTCTAGGGTGAGCATTTCTTTTTGGAGTGCATCAATTTGCTTGCGGATGTCGTTGCGTTCTGCTTGCAACAATTTCAATTTATCTGGTGAAGAGAGGTGTCCTTCGAGTTTAGCCTGAAAAAGTACGCGCTCCTTCTCTTGGCCTTCAAGTTTGAGGGCTTGGTAATGCGCATCCATGTGCTTTTTAAAAGCTTCATAGGTGTTTTGGCGCTCTTTGATGCCTACCGGACCGATTTCATTGAATTGTTGCTGTAAAGCACGCAATTTGGCCAATGCTTCTTGTTTGTCTGTTGGCAAGCTCAGTTTCTCCAATTCATCGATGAGTGCTCTTTTTGCAGCCAAATTGGTTTCATTCTCGGCATCTTGCTGTCCAAAATGTGCTTGTCTGGCATCAAAGAAAACATTACAGGCGGCTCTGAATTCTTTCCAAAGTTTATTTTCAAAACGCTGACCAGCTGAGCCCAATTCTTGCCACTGACGCTGCAATTTTTTGAGGGCATCTGCAGTGTTTTTCCAATCTTGCGAAGTGCTAATTGCGAGCGCCTTTTCAATGAGGGCTTTCTTTTGGTTCGCAATTTCAGAACTTGCTGCGTCTTTCTCTTTGTTAAAGGCCTTTTTGGCATTAAAGAAAGTATCGCACAATGCTCTGAATTCAGCGTAAACGGCCTCATTTTCTTTGCGACCACCTGCACCAATTGACTTCCATTTGGCTTGCAGTTCTAATATGAAAGCAGTTTGGGTTTCCCAATCTTTGAAATTATTCCAAGTATCAAGCGCAGTAAGTCTTTCTTGAAGGGTAACGATGAGATTTTTCTTGGCTTCGATATTGGCCTTTAGTACTTGTCTTTGCGCTTCGTAATGCTCGTTGATTTTGTCGTAGATACTGCGAACGGCATCCCAGTAAGCTACTTTCATGGTTTCCCAATCTTCATTGAGGACAGGGCCAATTTCTTCCCATTCATCTTGTAAAGCGTGTAATTGTGCTTCTAGATCTCGGAGAGAAACTTGCGCTACACGCAATTGTTTGAGTTTGAAGATGAGGTCCTCTTTGAGCTGTTTATTGCGACGATAGTCGTTGTCTTTCAGCTCTTTGTAAATTTTAATATTGTAAAAGAAGATCTCTAGTAGGCGTGAATATTCTTTTTGAATGGCTTCGCGTTGTTCTCTTGGAATGGCCCCAATTTTTTTCCAAGTCTCGTGGATTTCTTTGTATGACTGAAAAGCGGTTCCGATCTTTTCTTCGTTGTCAATAACCTCCTTGAGTCGAACGATGAGGTCTTTTTTGAGTTTTAAATTTTGTTGTTCGAGCGTTTGCTGCAATTGTTGTTGAGCTTTGCGCTTGGCATTGAATTCTTGGTAAAGTGCAAAAAACGCTTCTTTTAACTCAGTGTAATCAACTTCTTCATAGTGCTCAGATTTATCTTGAGCTTCTAGTCTTTTGACTTGTTCTATGCGTTCTAATTCAATCAATTGATCTTCAAAAAGCTGCTTGATTTGACCAGCCTCACGCCCCAATTGTACGAGGTCTTCTTGGGCTAGTAAATTCTGAATTTGTGCGATTTGCTGTTGTAGGTCCATTTTCAATTAAAGTTGGAAGGTAGAAAGAGAAACGAATTCTTGCATTCTTGCTTGAAGTTCTGGGTGCGTCACTTCTTTGAGTCTTTGTGTGCCGAATTTTTCTACACAGAAAGATGCCAGAGCGGAACCCGCAATGATGGCGCGTTTCATGTTGTCAAAATCGATGCGGTCTGCGGCTGCTAAGTAACCCATAAAACCTCCTGCAAAGGTGTCGCCAGCGCCAGTTGGATCAAATACTTCTTCTAGCGGCAAAGCTGGTGCATAAAACATATTGGACTCATGGAAAAGTAAAGCACCGTGCTCCCCTTTCTTGATGATAAGAATGGAAGGCCCCATTTCACGGATAATGTTGGCCGCTTTTCTGAGCGAATAAACGCCAGAAAGTTGTCGGGCCTCTTCGTCATTGATGATCAAGACATCGATGTGCTTGAGTGTTTCTTTCAGACTATCTAAAGCGATATCCATCCAGAAATTCATGGTGTCCATAGCGATGAGCTGTGGTCTTTGTTGCATTTGCTGAATGACTGAAAGTTGCACATCTGGACTTAAGTTGCCAAGCATCAAGAATGGTGCATTTTGTGCTTGAGCAGGAACAACAGGTTTGAAGTCTGCTAATACATTGAGTTCAGTAACGAGTGTATCTCTTGAGTTGAGGTCGTTGTGGTAGCGCCCAGACCAGAAAAATGTTTTTTCGCCGTGCTTGATTTCGACACCACTGATGTCCACTCCTTTTGATTCAAGTTCTGCTAAAACTTCTTGTGGAAAATCTTCTCCAACGACAGAAATCAAGCTTTGCTGCTTGACAAAGAAAGAAGAAGCCAAGGCAATGTAGGTGCCTGCTCCACCAACGATTTTGTCTGTCTTTCCGAAAGGGGTTTCTATGGCGTCAAAAGCCACACTACCAACTGTTGCTAATTTCATAAGTATAATTGAGCCGCAAAGATAGGTAAATTCAACGCTTTACACGTTAAATTATCGTGTTTTCACTGCCCTTGGATGCGCAGTTTGATAAGCTTGCTTCAATTGAGCAAAAGAGTTGTGTGTGTAAACCTGCGTGGCAGATAAATTTGCGTGTCCCAAAAGGTCTTTCAAAGTTTCCAGTCCCGCACCATTATTGAGCATGTGAGTGGCAAATGTGTGCCTCAAGACATGAGGGCTTTGCTTTTCTACGGAACTAATTGTACGCAAGAAAGTCGAAACCAAGCGATAAACCAATTGCGGGTAGAGCGCTTGATTATTTTCTCTGACCAATAAATTGGGATGATCTAATTTGAGAAGGTGTTTGGCGCTCAAGTACTTTTCAATAAGTTGTGCTAATTCAACAGCAATTGGGATTACCCGCTCTTTGTTGCGCTTTCCGAGCACTTTGATTGACTGACTCGAAATGGCATTTTCTTTTAATTGAATGAGTTCGGAAAGTCGAATGCCTGTTTGGTAAAACAATTCAATGATCAATTGATTTCTGATGCCTTCAAAATCTGAAGCAAACAACGGCTGCATTTTTTCTGTTTGCAATTCCTGTTCCTTGACAAAAACTGGTAGACGTTTCTCGCTTTTGGGGCCCTGTACCCTACTCATTGGCGTGGCCGAAATAAGCCCTTCCTTTTGCAACCATTTGAAAAAAGTACGCAGCGCGGCCAACTTTCTATTTACACTGCGATTTGAAATGCCTGAATCCAGAAGCTGAACCATCCAGGATCGAATGGTTGCTGGGTTTTGCTCTTGCCAATCCGAAAGCGCTACACACTGATTATAGGCGCTAAACTGCGCTAAGTCCTGCAGGTAAGCCATGCAGGTATGAGCAGAATAACGCTTTTCTTGGCGGAGATAGGTTTCGAATTTTTGGAGCATAAAAAAAGGAGCTAAAAGCTCCTTTCGATATACGTGAGAATCAACAATTTGTTACAATTGCTGACTTTGCATTCTTTGCTTGTAAGCAGCGCGGATCACTTGCTGACGGCGAGTAATTGACGGCTTTTCAAATTCCTTACGGCTACGTAGTTGTTTCATCACATTGGTTTTTTCGTACTTCTTTTTGTACTTCTTCAATGCTCTTTCGATGTTTTCGCCTTCTTTAATTGGAATGATCAACATATGCTTAGTTCTCTTTTTAAAAGTTTGGGTCGCAAAGATACGACAGAAAATCAATTCTACAAAGTTTATTTTAAAATTTCTCGGGCAATTACTAATTTTTGAATTTCAGAGGTTCCCTCGCCTATGGTCATGAGTTTTGAATCTCGTAGAAATTTCTCTGCTGGATACTCTTTTGTATAACCATAGCCACCCATAATTTGCACGGCTTCATTGCCACATTTAACAGCAACTTCAGAGGCAAAATATTTGGCAAAAGCACCTTCCCTAGTTACGGCTTGTTTCGTGTCTTTTTTATGTGCAGCTTGGAAAGTTAAGAGTTCTGCCGCCTCAATTTGAGTAGCCATGTCAGCTAATTTGAAACCGATTGCTTGAAAGTTCGCAATAGGTTGTCCAAACTGCTCGCGTTCTTTGGCGTATTTAACGCTTGCTTCAAAAGCGCCCCTTGCAATGCCACAGCTCAAAGATGCAATGGAAATGCGGCCACCATCTAAAATTTGCATGGCTTGCTTGAATCCCATGCCGACTTCGCCAATTACATTTTCTTTAGGGATGCGGACGTTGTCAAAAATCAGTTCTGCCGTTTCACTTGCTCTGACACCTAGTTTGTCTTTGATTTTTACAGCTGAAAAACCTGGTGTGCCTTTTTCAATGATAAAAGCTGTAATGCCGTTGCTATCTAGTAATTCACCCGTTCTAATTAAGACTACTGCTACGTCACCGGAAAGGCCGTGAGTAATCCAGTTTTTAGTGCCGTTTAATACCCAGAAATCGCCGTCTTGAACAGCAGTTGCTTTCATGCGCATGGCATCAGAACCTGTGTTGGCTTCTGTAAGGCCCCAAGCGCCGATCCACTCACCTGAAGCTAATTTTGGCAAGTACTTTTGCTTTTGGGCTTCAGAACCATGGTAGTAGATATGGCCAGTACACAATGAATTATGTGCTGCCACGCTAAGGCCAATGCCGCCACACACTTTTCCAAGTTCCATTAGAACCGTTGCGTATTCTGCATAAGAAAGGCCCGAACCGCCATATTGCTCAGGGACAAAAATGCCTAATAGGCCAAGTTCGCCCATTTTTTTCATGACGTCAACAGGGAATTCTTCGAGTTCATCCCATTTCTTATAATGTGGTCTGATTTCTTTTTCAGCGAAGTCGCGCACCATGTGTGCCAACATTTGCTGTTGTTCGTTTAGTTGAATACTCATTTTGTTGATTGATGATTAGATTGATGAATGTTGATTGGGTTGTGTTGATTTTGTTGAATCGTTTATTAAAAAACTGAGTGCTTTTTATGAACTTTATTTACTTGATTCTTGAAAGCAAATTGCACTTTTTAATAATGAACTAAAGCATAACTATCGTCACTGAAATTTTGTAATACTTTATCGCCTCCTAGAAAATCAAGCGCCACCAAAAAGCTAAAAGCTGCTACGGTTGCTCCTGCTTGTTCAATGAGCGTGGCTGCTGCAGCTGCAGAACCACCAGTGGCAAGAAGGTCGTCGTGGATAAGCACCCTTTGACCAGGCTCAACAGCGTCAGCATGCATTTCAATAACAGCCGATCCATATTCTAGTTCATAAGCGTGTTTGATTTTTTCATAAGGCAATTTCCCTTCTTTGCGAATCAAAATGAAGGGCAAACCGAGCCTCATGGCTAAAGGATAACCAAAAAGGAAACCACGACTCTCAATGCCTGCAATAGCATTAAGCCCTTTATCTTGGTAGTAAGCTGTCAAATGATCAAGCACCGCATTCGATACTTTTGGATCGAGCATGATGGTTGAAATATCTTTGAAAAGAATACCTGGTTTTGGAAAATCAGGAACGTCTCTGATGACGGCTTTGAGTTGTTGTTCGATTGTCATGTCACAAAGATAAGTAAGGCTTTAGTTTTACAAAAGTTTGCTCATCAATTAATACAGATAGTTTAATTTGTTCAATGTCAGTAAAAACTCCTCGCTGCTGCCTTATTTTGATAATAGAGTTAGCTTGGTTCCAGTTTAAATAAGGGTGCTGCTTGAGTCGATCTATCGATACTGAATTAAGTGAAATTCCTTCGGGTTTGGAGCTCAACTGAATGTACTTTGAAATTTTTTCGAGTAATTCAGGGTTCAAGCCTTTGATTTCATTGAGTTGTTCTAGTGTTAAATAGCCCCCAAGTCGGTCGCGGTACTGCACAATTTTTTGCGCGGTGTAACTCCCGATTCCAGGCAAAGCCACTAATTGCTCAATACTCGCGGTATTTAAATCTAGTTTGACAACTTGAGATTGAATTTCAATCGTTTGGGGGTTTGAATTATCTTTCCAATTGCCTGTTTTTTGAGAGGCACCTGTTTTTGTAATTTGAATTTCATTTGTATTTGGTTGAAATTTACTTTTCGACGAAACATCGAAAATCAAGGAATCTTGAATTAGAGACAATATTGACGGATCCAGCACCCTAATTTGTTGCATTTGACGCAGGGAATGAAGCCCATATTTTTCTCGGTACTTGATTAAAGAAGCTGCTTGTTTTGAACTGAGGCCCAAGCGCTGCCAATCTTGAATTGTCAGATCTGCTGGTCTACACCTTTTCCAAAGCTTTATCCGTTTTTTACGGTAGCGCTGCACTGCCTTTTTGCTTTGATGAAACTCTTTTTCCGAAGTAATGAATTGCAAAGCGTAAGTTATTTTTGGCGGATTCAAGAGCATGTAAACCCTTGGTGTAAAAATGATGAGCGCACAGATTACTAACCATAAGGTTGTTCCGCGTTCAAGACGTTTTGAAATTTTGAGAAAAGGCTGTTTTTGTTTCATCGAAAGCAAACGCTCTCGGTGCAGACTAATTGGATTGCGTTGCTTTTTTTCTAGCCTCGATTAAGTAAAATACCGGAATGCCAAGCAGCACGATAAACAGACCTAAACCAGCATTTCTGAAGTCATAAATCAATAAATCGATACAAATTGCAGACGTGATCAGGATATAAAGTGCCGGAATAAACGGATAGCCCCACGCTTTGTAAGGACGCTCAGTGTCTGGCTC
>JAURHO010000106.1 GCA_030833265.1 Crocinitomicaceae bacterium
CACCGATCGATGTCTTTGAATCAGTCAATAAAAGAGAACTTGAACTTGGTGCAGCGGCAATTGCAAGTTTTGTTTACTTACTCGATCAAAATATCAAACCCTAATGTGCGGAATCGCTGGCTTAGTTGAAAAGAAAGCAGCAAATCTCGAGCGCGCTGTCCTAGAAGATATGAGCCTCAAAATTGCGCATCGGGGGCCCGATGGCGCTGGGCTTCAAATTTTTGAGCCAGAAAAGCTAGGTTTGGCACACAGACGCTTGGCCATCATTGACCTCAGTGAGGCTGCTGCCCAACCCATGAACTTTTCAGAGCGCTATTGCATGGTATTCAACGGAGAAATCTATAATTACCTAGAAATTAAGGCTGATTTAGAAAAACAAGGTTGTCAATTTTCAACGCAGTCAGACGCCGAAGTTTTGTTACAAGCCTATGCCTATTATGGCGAGCAGTGCCTCAGCTATTTAGATGGCATGTGGGCTTTCTGTATTTTTGATCGGGAAGCACAAACCTTATTTTGCGCCCGAGACCCCTTTGGTGTAAAGCCTTTTTATTTCCTGAATAACGATGCACATTTTGGCTTCGCTTCTGAAATCAAAGCCCTGCTCAGCATTCCGAGTTACAAGGCAAAAGCCAACCCAAAAGCCATCTTGGACTTCTTAGCCCAGGCCCAAATAGAACTTGAAGCCGAAGGTTTTTTCAAAGATATTTTTGAATTATTACCCGGCACATCCCTGCTCTATTCTTTAAACGACCACAGCTTCAAACAACAGGCGTACAAAACACACCAAGAACCGCCGTATACCAGCATCAGAGCAGCACTTGAGCAAACGCTTGAACGCCGCTTGCGCGCAGATGTACCAGTAGGCTTTTGCTTATCTGGCGGCCTAGACTCCAGTACACTTCTTGGGCTAGCGAACCAAATGCAAAAAACGAAAAACGTCGAAAGTCTGTCTAAGGGCATTTATGCTTTTACAGCAGTGCATGACTCTCCACTCGATGAACGCAGCTGGGCACAACAAATGATTGACCAAACACAAGTTAATTGGGTGCAAAAAGAAGTCACTGCCCCTGACCTGCTCAGCAAGCTTCAAGATTTGATCTATCATCAGGACATCCCTTTGCTTTCTTGCAGTACCTACGCCCAAAGTGCTGTTATGCAAGCTGCAGCCGATCAAAAAATCAAGATACTTATTGACGGACAAGGCGGCGATGAATTATTTGCCGGATATCAAGTTTTTTACCCCACCTTTTTCAAAGAACTGTTGTTGAGTGGGCGCATCAAGCGTTTTATTAAAGAATGGACAAAGCTTTCCAATTCTCCGACAACTTCCAAATACATCCTCAAAGAGTGGGCTCAAGATGTGCTCAGTATTTTACCCAACTCTTTCACCAATGGCTTATTCAAAAGAAAGAAGGTAGCTTTTCAATACCTCAAAACGACACCATCACTCAAGAGAAAACGCTACAATAAACTTCAAGCCCATTTGAAAGCATACCGAGAAGGCCCTGCTTTAAAAGGTTTATTGCGTTGGGAAGACCGCTGTTCGATGCAGTACAGCATTGAGTCGAGAACTCCTTTTGCAGATGCACTTTTCCTTGTAAAGGAAGTTGAAGCACTTTCTGCAACAAAGCTAATTCATGAGGGCTGGTCCAAACATGCACTCCGTCAAAGCATGCAAGCTATTTTACCTGAAAGCATAACCTGGAGAAAAGATAAAAAAGGATTTTCCGTGCCCCAAGGTGCTTGGCTGAAGGAAACCAAAACCTATTGGATTGAACTACTCAAGACAAAATACGTTTTGGATCCTTTTGATTTTGTTGACTGGACAAAGCTTCAAAAAGAAGCTCCGATGATACTCGATCAAGGCACAGAAAACGAAGCACAAGCCTTTGTTTTTCGTTGTTGTGCTTACCTACTTTGGTTAGAGCGCTTTAATTTGGGAAAACTTCCCGTTTCAAAGTAACTGAAAAAACTTTGTTAGGCTTTTCGTGTAAGCTGAGCTTCGTACTGGGGTGCCCTGCTGGCAAATAAACGGCACACAAGGCGTGCTTCACTAAATACACATTTGGGTGCATTGCTTGGGGCAAACCCTCGAAAATACCTTGTAAAACATCATAACGCGGATATTCCGTATCTGATTTCGCATCGTGCCAAACAAGGATGCTGTTTTCATTCTTTCTCAGGCGCAACATCCTTTGTGTATCTCGCCTAACTGCTTCCAAGGAATGGTCTCCGTCAATAAAAATGAGGTCCATCTGTTTTTCATATGGGCTCAAATCAAAATGTGCTGAATCGCCAAATAAATGATTGACATTTTGAAGGTCTTTAGAAAAAGTGCGGTGTGCTTGAATATAAGCATCCTCGCAACCCAAAGCCTTTAATTGAGTATCTGATAAATTAAGTGTGTTAACCTGCTTTACAAATGGAGCTACATTGGCAGCGCTTTCCCCGCGCCAGGTACCAATTTCAAAGTAATTTTCAACCTGATATTTCGAGCACAGCACTTGTAATAAGGCAAAATCTGTTGGCAAAGATGAACCCGATAAAAAAGACATCGTTTTTAACTGAATTTGCTGCGCTTCAGGCCAGGCAAAGACATCAATTTCCTGCAATTCTAAATTTGGAAAACGCTTTTTAAAGCGTGAAGCCAGCAAACCTTCTTCCTTCAGGATCAAATTGATTAAGTAAGGCTTCTGAACAAGTAAGGATATACCCTTAAGAAATTTGAAAATTTTAGACATTAGCATTTTTAGTTACAACCCGAAACAAACGTTCAAATAGCGCTTTTATTTCTGTAAAATTTGGGAAAATGGATAGTTTGCCACCCGCTTTGAAAAAAAAGTAGGCCACCACCAAACTTGTTGAAATATAGGAAATACTCATCGCCAAACCTGCTCCTGCTTCTGCATAGTTTGGAATTAAAAACATAGCACTCAAATAACAAAAAACCAGACCAACGCCAGAAGCCAGTGCATTGACGCTGTATTTACCAATACCGGAAAAATAATGCCCGACAATTAGTGCATAGGTGAACACCCATACGCCGGGGGCCAGTGTGAACATCAGTACGCGAATCCCGCCAAAAGATTTGCCAAATACAAAACTGTAGAATTCAGCAGGTAACAATAAGAATACAATTAATACGAGCAAAGAAACCAACATGCCAAAACGCGCAAGCTTTTCAGTAATTTGCTGGTTATATTGGATATCAGTAGAATTAGAAATGACGGCATATTGCCAAAGTGAAATACTAGATGCCACCAACCAAATCGATTCGGTAATTGAACTGGCATTAGACATCAGGCCAACTCCGGCATGTGCACCTTGGGCAGCTAACAAATAATAAGTGATTCTTAAGCTGAGTAGTTGTAGTACATGCGCCAATTGGTTCATCAGACCAAATTGAAAAAGTTGCCGCCAGACTTGAAGCCATGAAACACTTGCTTCATTTTGATACCAATTGGCTACCAGAAAGATCAAACTCAATAAAAAGGAACCGAAATAAGCATAAAATAACGCGCCTTCGTAAAAAATGGTTTGCCACATTTGATATTGCAACAAAACAACCAATAGCGTCAGGATTGGTACAGCAATCTGAATCAGGTTATAGGCTTTCAATTTTTCCTTGCCTAATAATAAGGAGGAATTGACAACAGTAAACGAACTAATAGCGCTGAGTATAACTATTGCGGAAGCAGGCGTCTTCGAGAAACTAAAAATAGCTTGCAAACAAAAGTAGGCCAAGACAGACACTGCCAAACACCAAAAATAAGCCGCAATAAGTAGTTTTTTCCAGCTCAGCCTTGAAGATAAATACACCAAGGCAGCGCCGCCAACCAGCCCATCAAGGATAATCACAATGGCTACAGTTGTCAGTAATAAACTTTGTTCGCCTTTGCCTTCTGGGCCTAAAATCTGCGAAAATAAAATAGCCAAAATAAGATTGAGTAGCGCTGAACCAACGCGCACCCCAAAATTTGCTGCTATTTTACGAAACATCTTAGGAAAGCACTTGTTGGTAAGCCGCTGCTAACTGTGCAGCAATAGCAGTTTGACTATATTTCAAAACCGCTTCTTGATGCATTTGGTCTGCATCATAGGATTTCTGTTGTATGGCTTGCATGGCTGACACAAGTGCAGCTTTGTCTTCGGAAGGCACCAATATACCATTTCCTGAATTGATGATTTCAGCTACGCCTCCCACATTTGTTGCGATCATGGGCGTACCTGTGGCCAGCGACTCAAGAAGCACGCAAGGTAGATTTTCGTAACGACTGCTCAACACAAAAGCATCGGCAAACTGCAGAATAGCAGCTACACCCTCCGGGTCTTGTGGGCCATGAAAATGAATTGATGAAGCAAAATCTAACCCATCAAGTGCTTTTCTATAGGGCTCAAAATCACCATCTGAAACCACATGTAGCTCAATATTGCTTTGCTGCTTTTTGAGTTCGTAAAAAGCATTGACCAACAAATGAAAGTTTTTTTGAATCGGGTCTAGAGACGACACATGCACAAAACGAAAGTTGGCATGCGCCTTTTGAGCTTGCGGAACAAAAAGGTCCGTATTGACCACGTTGGCCACCACCTTCATTGGGCTTTTGATGCCAAAGCGTTGCATGGCGGCAGCTAAATCTAAAGAAACAGGCAAGATCAATTGACTGCGGTTACCGATGAGTTTAAGCATGATCTTTTGCCAAAGACTCGGCTGCGGTTCGGTATATTCGTGATAACAAGTCCAGTGTTCGGTAAAAAGCAAAGGCTTTCTGAAACGCAATTTGAGCATAAGGCCAATGAGGCCAATCGGATACAACACTGCACCGTGAATGAGATCTGGCTTGCCAATGGGTGTCAAAAGCGCGTGTTTCCAGTAAGCCATGAGCACCTGGAAATAAGCAATGAGTTTACCTACTAAAAAGACTTTACTACGGGGGATGTAAATCACCTTTTCGTAGTATGGCGCTGATTTTTCTTGAATGGTAATGGTTTGATGCTGATCGGAAAGCACCACATGAATCAGTGCAACATCGGCAATTTGGCTAGCGGCCTTGAGGTGCTGCTCGACAAAATTTCCTTCAGTAGGTTTGAGTTGGTTTGGGTACCAACTCGATAAACAAAGTACTTTAGGGCGCTGCTGCATAAGCTGAAGTTACAGATTTTTTTGATAAACCGACTCCAATTGTTCGAGCGCGTAGTCAATCTCTTGACGCGTTGTATACCTTGAAAATGAAAAGCGTGCATTTGGCCTACTCATGTCTGCGCCAATGGCCTCCAAAACGTGCGATCCTTTGGTAGCGCCTGAGGTGCAAGCTGAGCCGCCACTTACGGCAACTCCTTTCAAATCAAGTGTGAATAACAAAAGCCCTGCTTTAGAGGTTGCCGGCAAACAAACATTTAGCACCGTATAAAGCGCATTGTCGTAGCTGGTTTCTCCATGAAAAGCAACGTCTGGAAATAAAGCTTTAAGCCGCTCCATCATATGTGACTTCAGGCCAAATACGTGTTTTTGATGCGCTTCAAGATCGGTGTAGGCTAATTCCATGGCTTTGGCCAAGCCGACAATTCCTGCAATATTTTCAGTGCCTCCACGCAAACCTCTTTCTTGAGACCCACCATGAATGAGTGGAACCACTTTTGTTTGCTTGTTTACATACAAAAATCCGATGCCTTTTGGGCCATGAAATTTGTGGCCTGCTCCTGTAATAAAATGTACAGGTGTGTTTTTTAAATCAAAAGGAAAGTGGCCAACTGTTTGTACCGTGTCGCTATGGAAAATAGCATTGTAGGTATTGCAAAGGTTACCAATTTGATGCA
>JAURHO010000107.1 GCA_030833265.1 Crocinitomicaceae bacterium
CTACAGAAGTTGTTGAAGAGACTCCAGTTGCTGAAGTAGTTGAAGAAACTCCAGCTGCTGAAGTTGTTGAAGAAACAGCTGTTGAAGTTGTTGAAGAAACAGCTGCTGAAGTAGTTGAAGAAGCTCCTGCTGTTGAAGAAACACCAGCTGCTGACACTACAGAAGATGCTTCTGAAGCTCAAGAAGAAAAAACTGAAGAATAATTCAACAATTTGTTGATAAAAAAGGCGGACATTGTCCGCCTTTTTTGTTTTTAAGGGTTTCCGTTTTTAGCAAAGTCCGTAATTTTGGAGAAAATTTTTAGATGCAGCAAAATCAACCAGCCTTACTACTTCTCGAAGACGGAACTTTGTTCAAAGGAATCGCAATTGGTAAAATAGGTACAACAGGAGGTGAAATTGCCTTTAATACCGGCATGACCGGCTATCAAGAAGTTTTCACCGATCCCTCCTATCTTGGGCAAATCCTCATCATGACTACCGCCCATATTGGAAATTACGGTATCCATACTGAGGAAATTGAATCCGACTCCATTAAAATTGCTGGTCTAATTACCAAGAAGTTTTCAAATGGCTTTTCAAGAGCCGCTGCCGCCGATTCACTCCAAAACCTTATGGAGCAAAATCAAACAGTCGGTATTTCTGATATTGATACCCGTGCCTTGGTGCGCCACATTCGCAACAAAGGTGCGATGAATGCCATTATTTCTTCTGAAATCCTGGATGTAGAGCAACTCAAAGCCAAACTGAAAGAAGTTCCATCCATGGACGGTCTTGAGCTTTCTTCACGTGTCACTACACAAACCGCTTTTGAAGTTTGCCCAGACGAACCTCAACTCAAAGTTTCACTCCTTGATTTTGGCGTCAAAAAAAATATTGTCCGTTGTTTAGTTGAACGCGGTTGCCATGTAAAGGTATTCCCAATGCATGCTACAAAAGCAGAACTCGATGCTTTTCAACCGGATGGTTATATGCTTTCTAATGGCCCTGGTGACCCATCTGTGATGCAGCAAAGCATTGAACTTGTTAAAGAAATTGTTGCCGATGGACGTCCTGTATTTGGAATTTGCCTCGGTCATCAAATCCTCGGACTCAGCCAAGGCCTACGCACAGAAAAGATGTTCAACGGACACCGTGGCATCAACCACCCTATTCTCAACCTAAAAACTGGAAAGGGTGAAATTACCTCACAAAACCATGGCTTTGTCATCTCTAAAGATTCAGTAGCCGCCAATGAGCAAATTGAAGTAACACACGTTCACCTCAATGATAAAACGATCGCCGGTATTCGCGTCAAGAACAAACCGGTTTTCTCCGTGCAGTACCACCCTGAGGCCTCTGCTGGCCCACACGATTCTCGTTACCTATTTGACGAATTCATTGCTAACATGAACCAACATAAATCTTAACCATGAGTTTAATTGCCTCTATTTTTGCCCGTCAAATTCTTGATTCTCGCGGAAATCCTACCATTGAAGTTGATGTCATCACCGAAAATGGCATTCTCGGACGCGCAGCTGTGCCTTCTGGTGCCTCAACAGGTGTGCATGAAGCCGTAGAACTCAGAGACAACGATAAGTCTATCTACATGGGTAAAGGGGTGCTTAAAGCAGTTAACCACGTCAATACCGTCATTGAAGAAGCTTTAGTCGGCATGGATGTTTTCGAACAAAAGAAAATTGATTACCTCCTACTCGAACTCGATGGCACTGAAAACAAATCAAATCTTGGGGCTAATGCCATTTTAGGTACTTCTTTGGCTGTAGCTAAAGCGGCGGCACAAGAAGCAGGCTTGAGTTTATATCAATACATTGGAGGGGTTGGTGCAGTTACAATGCCTGTTCCCATGATGAATATTTTAAATGGTGGTTCTCATGCCGATAACCTCATCGATATTCAAGAATTTATGGTCATGCCATTCGGAGCCAAAAGTTTTTCGGAAGGATTACGCTGGGGAACAGAAGTTTTTCATCACCTCAAAGCGGTCTTAAAAGCTAAAGGAATGTCAACCAATGTAGGTGACGAAGGTGGTTTTGCGCCAAGTCTTGGTTCTAATGAAGAAGCCATTCAAGTTGTGATGGAAGCTATTGAAAAAGCAGGCTTCAAACCTGGTGTCGATATGTATATTGCATTAGACGCTGCTTCCTCTGAATTCTATAACGCTGAAAAAGGTAAATACATCTTTGAATCTACGGGTGAAGAGCGCTCTTCTGCTGAAATGGTAGATTTTTGGGCTAACTGGTGTGAAAAATACCCGATCATCTCTATTGAAGATGGTTTAGCCGAAGATGACTGGGACGGCTGGAAACTCGCTACCGAAAAATTAGGTTCCAAAGTGCAACTAGTTGGAGACGACTTATTTGTTACCAACACCAAAAGACTCCAACAAGGAATCTCTAAAGGCATTGCCAATTCAATTCTAGTCAAAGTCAATCAAATTGGTACTTTAACGGAAACCATTGAAGCTGTCAATCTTGCCACACGCAATGGCTACACATCTGTTATGAGTCACCGCAGCGGTGAAACTGAAGACAACACTATTGCCGATCTTGCTGTAGCCTTGAACTGTGGTCAAATCAAGACCGGTTCAGCTTCACGTTCTGACCGCATGTCGAAATACAACCAATTATTGCGCATCGAAGAAGAATTAGAAGACGCCGCTGTTTATCCTGGCCTCAACTTTAAGTACATTCGGTAGTTTTAGACTTGAGTAAATTCAATCTTCGGGTTTACGCCCTACTCATCAACGAAAAACAAGAGATTTTACTCTCCGATGAAAATCGCTTTGGAAAATTTTTTACCAAATTTCCGGGTGGTGGCGTTGAACATGGCGAAGGGATTCAAGATGCTTTGTTCAGAGAATTACAAGAAGAACTCCATTTAGAAATTACCAGCGCTGACTTCTTTTATTTCAATGAATTTCATCAGGCCTCTGCTTTTGACCAAAGCAATCTGGTTGCCTTCTATTATATCGTGAACATCCAAAAAGCAGCAGTTCAGCTTCAAGAAGAAGACTACACCATCCCCTTTGAGCAAGAGCAAGAATTACAAAGATGGAAAGCCCTCCATGAGCTACAAAAGGATGAGCTTACTTTTCCGGTAGATCAAAAAGTACTTGAGAAATTAAAGGTTTTTTTAATAAAGTAATCTTTGCCTGACGTCAATCAGGCACTTGCTTTACTTTGATGAACTAACGATGCGTTACATCAAACAAAAAAACACAAGATTTACTTCTTGAAATTCGCTGCTACGACTAAATCTTTGGTGCCGTGGGTCCAAGAATAGAAACCTTCCCCACTCTTCACACCCTTTTTGCCGGCCATCACCATATTTACAAGTAAAGGGCACGGTGCATATTTCGGATTTCCGAAACCATCATGCAAGACTTCAAGGATAGCTAAACAAACATCTAGACCAATAAAGTCTGCTAATTGAAGCGGGCCCATCGGATGCGCCATTCCTAATTTCATGACCGTATCAATTTCTTCAACACCTGCTACACCCTCAAATAAAGTGTAAATGGCTTCGTTGATCATTGGCATTAAAATGCGATTGGCTACAAAACCAGGGTAGTCATTGACTTCTACAGGTACTTTAGAAAGACTGCGAGAAGTTTCCATGATCAAGTTCGTGACTTCATCGCTAGTAGAATATCCTCTGATGATTTCAACCAATTTCATGACCGGTACCGGATTCATGAAGTGCATGCCGATTACTTTTTCAGGTCGATTGGTAACGGCTGCAATTTTTGTGATGGAAATTGAGGAAGTATTGGTTGCTAAAATCACTTCTGGAGCTGTTAAAGCATCGAGTTCTTTGAATATTTTGAGTTTCAAATCAACATTTTCCGTAGCAGCTTCTACCACCAATTCTACGCCTTTGACGCCTTCAGCCATCACAGAAAAAGTACTGAGATTTTGTAAAGTTTGCGTCTTTTCAGCTTCGGTGATGCCGCCTTTAGCAACCTGACGATCTAGGTTTTTGGAAATCGTGGCCAAAGCACGCTCAAGGGCCGCTTCGGATACATCGATTAGATTTACTTGATAACCAAATTGTGCAAAGACATGCGCGATGCCATTACCCATTGTACCTGCTCCGATTACTGCTACGTTTTTCATGTTTTTGAAATTTGGACAAATATACTGCACCTCTTGCAACTAGACTAAAAAAACACAGGAATCCTTGTATCTTTGTTTGCAATGAAGTTCCTATTTAACGGCAATACTTTCAAAACGAAGTTCTTTAGCTCGTTGGTCATATTAATGTCCGGAACCGTCATTTCACAACTCATCGCCCTTGCTTTCGCTCCAATTCTTACCCGCTTGTACACACCTGGTCAAATGGGAGAGCTCGGTTTTTACATGCGCCTAACAGGTTTTATCTCGGCGGTGGCCACACTGCGTTATGAAGCAGCGCTGCCCTTGCCAAAACAAGAAGAACACTCCTATTTACTTTATAGATTGGCTTATCGCCTCTCTTTCATTGTTCTGGCGGTCAGTGCTGTCATCTTGATTTTTATTCTCAAGGCGGGCATAGGCGTTCCTTTTAGTTGGTGGTTCTTTTTGTTCACCTTGATGGGTTCGGCTTGTATTGTTCTGATTAATATTGGCACCAATTGGTCAGTACGGCTAGGGCAATACGGCATGATTTCACGACAGAAAATCATCAATTCAAGTCTTTCTAATGTGCTCAAGTGGATTTTTGCGCTTTTCCAATTCAATACCTTCGGGCTCATCTTGGCTACCTTTTTAGGCTATCTTGCCTCTTCCATAGAATTCCTTATTGACTTCAAAAAAATTCAACAGCGCTTCAAGCATTACGTTTCCAAGAAAAAAACGCGTGTTTTGATACGCGAACACAAAGATTTTCCACTGGTAAGTTTACCGCACGTATTTATCGATAATGCCCGTGAAATGTTAGTCGCAACATTTATTTTCGGCTTTTATTCAGACGTGATTTACGGCTCTTATAATCATTCTTACACCATGTTGCGGCTACCATTAACCCTTATCGGGGTGTCTTTAGGACAAATATTTTATAACCAAGCATCTGAATTGTATAACCAACAAAAAGCCATCCTTCCTCTCATTCAAAAAATGCTATTAGGCTTAGCCTTGGTTTCATTGGTTCCTTTTGGTCTGCTCTTTTACTATGGCTCTGAAATTTTTGGCTTTGTCTTTGGCAGTAATTGGTTTTTAGCTGGTACCTATTCAGAAACAATGTCGGTGTGGCTGATGATCAACTTTATCCTGACGCCTATTTCAGCGCTACCGCTCATTCTCAAAAAGCAAAAAGTCTTCTTCTTGATGGGCATTGGAAGTTCTATCATTCAGGTACTTCCGTTCTGGATTTTGCATTGGATGAAAGGAAGTTCAGATCTCGCATTCATGCAAAGCCTACAAATTGTAGCCTACACACAAGCACTGTGGTTGCTTTTTACGATTGGTCTGCTGTATTATTTTGCGAAACAGGCTGATTTAAAAGCTGGTCATAAAGCTTGAAAAACTTTTGTTGATTGACCGCTTTGGTAGCCAGCTGTTCAATCAGATCTTTATTGATTTGAGCCACATTGTGGGCATCGAGCTGCAAAGCATTTTCAAAATCTGCACTCAAATTTCCTGAGTAAATCAAGCCGTTTTGTTGGGCTTTGATCCATTCCCTGTTCGCTGGCAAATCAGAAACTACCGGAATACAGCCATAGGCCATGGCCTCAAGCAGACTAATGGCGGTG
>JAURHO010000108.1 GCA_030833265.1 Crocinitomicaceae bacterium
TGGTGAATATGTGTTGCTTTCTTTGGGCTTATCGGTTCACGACCAAGTAAGTTTTGGTGCGCAAACTCCAGATATTTCTTATGCCCGTTGTCCGGATGCAGGCTTAAACTTTGCGCAGGTTACGCCATCTCCATTGGCAGTAAATGTTTGTGATGCCGGAGTAATCGAACAAAATATGCAGGTGCAAGTTTATCCGAATCCATTCCAAGATGAGCTTTTCATTGATAACCAAGAAAATGGAGCTCAGCTTCAAATCTTAGATTTAAATGGTCGAGTTCTATTGAAGCAAGACTTGCCTTTAGGTAAACTGATTATTCCGACTCAAGCTTGGTCGAGTGGCATTTATTTAGTGCAGTTAGAACAGGCGCAATTCAAGCAGACGCTTAAAATTGTTAAATAACATAGCTGCCTAGCAGATATTAAAACAGAACCCTTGCCTAAGTAGGGGTTTTGTTTTTCTCAACGTTTTTTCTTGGGTTTGCCATACTTCTCTTGCATGGCTTTTTTGTGATTATAGCGCACGTTTACCTTTTTGTTCTTCGCTTTTTTCTCATGAAAAGAAGCGCCGACATTTTCGCGTTTGGGCAACTTGATTAACTTGCCAGGTATGGCAACTTTTGGTTTTTCGAATTCTAAAAGTTCTTCAGTAAAGGCAAGGTCTTCCGGTGCAGCCGTATAAACGAGCTTTCGCTGCATCAGGGTCTCAATTGCTGTCATGGTCGCTGCGTCTTTTTCAGAGACAAAGGTGATGGCAAGTCCATTTTTATCAGCGCGTCCAGTTCGGCCAATACGGTGAATGTAGTTCTCCGTATTTTCAGGAAGATCAAAGTTGATGACTTGCGTGACATCGGTTACGTCGATACCACGAGCAATTAAGTCAGTAGCAATCAGAATTTTAATTTCCCCATTTTGAAACTGTTGAACGGTTTGAAAACGATAGTTCTGCGCTTTATTGGAATGAATAATCCCGAGTGCTGTAGGGTAGTCTTCAGAAATGGTGTCGAATAGGAGATCGGCTAAAGTGCGCGAGCTGACAAAGATGAGTATTTTGTCAGTGTCCGTACTTTGTTGCAAAAGGTGCTTGAGTAAGGCCACCTTAGACAAGAAATTTGGAACTTGGAAAAGTTGTTGGTCAATTTTTTCAATGGGTGCACCAGCGCGGGCAGCCTCAATACGAGCAGGATTTAGTAAGTGGGCGTCAAGAAAGTCGGCAACCTCTTCAGAAAGCGTAGCTGAAAACACCATGGTTTGCCTTTTTGCGGGCAAAAATTCAAAAATACGCAGTAATTGTGGCCTGAATCCTAAGCTGAGTGTTTCATCCACTTCATCGATGACTACTTTTTTGATGTCTTTGAGTTGTAAGGAACCACTTGCAGCTAAGTCAATAATGCGACCAGGAGTGCCTACAAGCACATCTAAGCCCTGCAAGACCATTGCAACCTGTGTATTCATGTTGGTCCCGCCATAAACGCCACCTACGGCAACATTCATGTATGGAGTGAGTTTTTCAACTTCGCTTACTACCTGCGTCACGAGTTCACGTGTAGGTACAATGATTAAAATTTGTGGATGCGGATCTTTGGAGAATTTCCACATGCACAAACAAGGCAATAGATAGGCCAAGGTCTTACCAGTTCCGGTTTGGGCAATCCCGATGATGTCCCGGCCAGACATCATGACATTAAAGCTTGCCGACTGAATAGTGGTAGGAATTTGATAGCCTAAATCAGTCAAGGCATTTCGGATTGGTTTTTTTAAATTGAGTTCTTCAAATGTCATGAGTGCAAAGATGCCAAAAAATAAGGAGCAAAAAAAAGACGCTGTTTGAGCGTCTTTTATATGATGGGTTTAATTTGACTGCTAATTAAGCTTATTCATGTTTGTCTTGGTGTGTTTTTCCACCTTCTTGTATTTTTTCTTGACGTTGCTCTTTCATTTCCTTTTTGAGTTCTTCAAACTGAGCAGCTGTTAAAACATTTTTGAGCATCTCAATTCTTGCTTCTTGATTGGAACGAATGATGTCTTTCTTCTGTTCTTCTGTAAAATTACTAGAGAGAATACCTTCGTTTTTCTGAGCAATACCGAGGTTGATGGTATAGACTTGTTCTTTCTGAGCTTCAGTTAATTGGAGTTCGGCGGCCATTTTCTCAGTGAGGAATTTGGCGCGATCTTCTGGACTTTGGTGTTCTTTGTTCGTACTTTTTGCTGGGGCTTGAGCAAAAGACATGGTTGTCAGGATGAAACCAATTGAGAGTAGAAAAAACTTTTTCATAAGAACTAATTAAATAAAATTTTCAACGAATTTACATAAAAATGTTACAAGTATTGTGCCGGTCATCTGAGGCTTTCGCTTAACTTCGTGAAGCCATGAGAATTGTAGCAGAAACCACTTCATTGAAACGCAAGTATGAGCAAGAAGTTGCTTCGCGCTCGGAATTTGGTTTTTTTGAGCAGCTTTGGGTACAGGATGCCTTGCATTCTAGTTGGGCTTATCTGCAGGATGCGCAGGGGAACTTGCTTCTTCGGCTTCCTTTTACTCGGAAATTTGGTATCAAAGCTTATTTACAGCCCTTGTTCATGCGAGAACTTTGTTTATTGCAGGAAACTCAAAAAAAAGAGGTAATTCATTTTCTTCAAGGAAAAGGTCTTTTACACTTGAATCTTGCAGGTTCCGTTCTCGAAGATTCCAAAAAGGGAACTTACCAAATTTTAAAGTGGGAGCAAGATATCGATTCAATTCGTGAGGCTTATTCAACGAACATCAAGCGCGTTTTGAAAAAATCAGCTGGCCTCCAACTCGAAACCTTGAATTATCAGGCTTTTCAAGAATTTTTTACAGCCCAAAAAGGAGAGAACCTAGGAAATCTAAATACGGCTGCGTGGTCAAGGCTCAATGATTTATTTGCGCTCGCCCAAAAGAATAATGCAGCCACTTGCTATGGTGCCTACGCGGAAGGGAATTTAGTGGCCGCGGCTTTGTTTTTTAATTGGCACAACAAGCTTTACTTCATGAAAGGAACCCTCAACGCTGCGGGAAAGGATAGCGGAGCACTTGTTTTTATTTTGGATGCTGTATTGGAAAAAAGCGCAGCAACGCATCACTCCTTAGATTTTATTGGGTCAAACCAAGAAAGCATTGCGCAATTTTACCGAAAATTTGGCGCCAAAGACGCCTATTATCAAGTTGTTAAAGGCTATTTACCCTTCGTCTGATCGTTTCAGCACGAATCGTTTTCTTTCTTTCAAACAGATCTAAATCTATATCGTTTTAGATTAACGAAACAAGAGCTCATCTACAAACAGCCATGTTGGATTTCCTGCACCTAAATGCCAAGAAGGTAATTTGCCTGGGTTGCTAATTGTATATTTTAAATACTTGTATTTTATGTTTTTATCTTTATCTAGCTGAATAATCACTTCAGATTTCAATGGGCTTTTATCAGTAGGGGTGGCAGTAGGAAGCGTCTTTTGTGCCACTACAAAATAGTTTTGGCCATCAAGGCTCGCTTCTACTTGAATTGCACTCGGCGCAAAAATCCAAGATTTGTGATCTCGGATATAAGAAACACCAACTTCTGAAATATTGCGGGCATCTTTAAAAGTGAGGATCCCGACCACATCTTGCTGATAGTAGCCTTGGTAATCACCCGTTCTGAATTCGTTGCCACCGCGCAGTCCATCTATTAGTGCAGCAGGTCCAGAGGCTGCATACTGATTGGAGTATTTGCTTTGTAATTCAAATTGGATGTCTGGATTTTTTTTAATGAAGTTCGCTGTAACCGTTGGGCTTGTGAAATAGCTTAAATTTTTAACGTTTGTCGCTTGTGTGCTCGCCTTGATACTGATGCTTGTATTGTCCTTGATGTAAAAAGGTTTTTGGTACACTTTCCATTCTTCATTGTTCATTTGAAAATAGTATACAATTGTATTTTTTTCACTGTGTAGTTGAGCGCTCCCAATTTCAATTAATAAAGAATCGTTGAAGACGCGTTGCTCAGTCTTGATAAACGGAACAGGGGTGAGCATTTCAGGGAAAAGTACTGCACTTGTATTTCTTATGACCGTTGGTTTTTGAGGGCTATCACCCATTTCAAACTGTAATAGTCCTCCTTGCATGAGTTGCTCATGGCTAATTTGAAGATCAGTAAGGATTTGACCATTCCAAAGCACTTTTTCTACATAGCAATTAACACTGCTCTGATTATTGCACTTGATTTGAATGCTCTTTCCGTTTTCAAGACGAATGGTTGCGCTTGTAATATTTGGTCTTCCGATTTGGTAAACGGGTTTTCCGGGTGCAATTGGATAAAGCCCAAGTGTGCTCAGCACATACCATGCACTCATTTGTCCGCAATCTTCATTGCCTGCTAAACCATCTGGGGCGTTGTGATACATTTCTTTTAAAATGCGATCCACGTAAAATTGCGTTTTATAGGGTGCATTTGTGAAGTTGTATAAATAGGCCATGTGATGCGAAGGTTCATTGCCATGCGCATATTGTCCAATGAGGCCAGTGATGTCAGCTTGTTCGCGACCTGATAACTTCATGTCTGTTGTAAATAGGCGATCAAGCCAAATTTCTAGCGAATCTGGGCCGCCTAGCAGTTGGGTCAAGAGTTCGATGTGTTGTGGGGCATACAAAGAATATTGCCAAGAGTTGGCTTCGGTGTAATTAAAGTTCACTTCTGAAGGATCAAAAGGGCCATACCATTGTGCGCCTCTTCGGGCACGCATAAATTTGGTGTTGGGGTCATAAAGGTTGATGAAATTGAAACTGCGCTTTTCAAATTCAGTAGCTAATTCTTTGATGCCCATTGCTTTGGCCATTTCTGAGATGCAAAAATCATCGTAAGCATATTCAAGGGTTCTGGAAACCGACTCGGGTTCATCAGCAGAACTGATTAATCCATTTTTAGCGTAGGCGATTTTTCCAAATTCATCTGCTTTGGCTGTTGAAACCATTGCTTTGAGCGCCAATTTGGCATCGAAGTCGCGGATGCCTTTGAGGTAAGCGTCTGAAATGACACTGACACTGTGGTAGCCAATCATGCATTCTGTTTCACAGCCAGCAAGTTCCCAAACAGGGAGGTCACCGCCTTGTTCGTATTGTCTGAGGAAGGTGCGCACAAAAGCGCCTGTTCTTTTTTGATCAATTAGTGTAAATAAGGGATGGTTGGCACGGTAGGTGTCCCATATTGAAAAGACAGTGTATTGCTGATCTTTGAGATCTTGGAGTTGGTGAATTTTTTGATCTCGGCCACGGTAGCGCCCATCGACATCGCTTATGACGTTTGGAGCAACCATGCTATGATACAACGCGCTGTAAAAGTTAATTGCGACTTGGTTTTCGGCGCTTTGTATTTGAATTTTTCCCAATTCTTGATTCCATTTTTGCACATTTTGATTGTAAACCTGCTGAATTGAAAAATGTGGAATTTCAGCCTCTACATTCATTTTGGCGCCCGCTTCATCTACATTTGACATCCCAACCGTAAGGGTTAACTCTTTGGTGTCTTTTGGGTATTCTAATAAAAGTTTGAGCTCGCCATTTATCTCTTTAAGCGTTGATGCGATAAAAGGGATGGAGCTACTTAGGTAAAAATAAAAATACTGTTCGTTCGCCCAGGCCTCTGAAACTCTGGAGCCGCTTACATGTTGTTTGTCAATGATATTGAAAGCGCCTTTCAGCA
>JAURHO010000109.1 GCA_030833265.1 Crocinitomicaceae bacterium
AAATCACGAAGTTTTTTAACGCGCTCTTTGCGCTCTTTCGGCAAATAACCGTGAAAAGTAAATTGTTGTCCGTTAAAACCACTACCCATTAAGGCTAATAAAATTGAGGATGGGCCAACAAGTGGTTTGATCTGAATTTGTTGCGTGTGCGCCAAGTGTACCAAAGCTGCTCCTGGGTCAGCAACACCTGGGCAACCTGCTTCAGAAATAATGCCTATATCTACTCCTTTGATTAAGAATAACAGCAGATCCATAAGTTCAGATTCTTTTGTATTCTTATTGACGATTCTGAACGTGCAGTCATCAATAGGGAAATTGCGGTCCATTTTTCGCAATAAACGGCGTGCACTTTTGATTTCTTCCACCGCAAAAACTCTGAGTTGTGTTGCAATTTGCATCACGTCTTGTGGTAGAATATCTTGTGTGCTTTCCCCTCCTAAAGTGTTAGGAATAAGGTAGATAGAACCTTTTGCTTGTTTTAAAGCCATGTTAATTGGTTTGTTTTTGAAGTTGGCTTATAAAGGCAGCCGTTGCACGATCGAGAAGGTCATATACATATTGAAAATCAGCAGCTGTTCCGTAGTAAGGATCTGGTACTTCTTCAATATTTTCTTCAGGAAGGTAATTTAATAAAAGTTGAACTTTTGATTTTGCATTTTCATCTGGGGCCAAAGCAAATACATTGCGATAATTTGAATGATCCATCACGAGGATGTAATCAAAATCATGAAAATCTTGACGAGTGAATTGGCGAGCCCTTAAAAAATCTATGGGTGTTCCATTTTGTGAACCCGTTTTGATCATGCGTTTGTCTGGTGCCGCACCTACATGATAATTGGCAGTACCTGCAGAATCAACGGCAACATTGAGTTGAAGATTTGCTACTTTTTGTCTGAGTAAGCCATCTGCCATTGGTGAACGACAAATATTCCCAAGACAAACCATTAAAACGCGAATACTCAAGGTCTTATTGAATGGTGAGTTTTTTCTCTAATTCTTCAAGATAGTGACGGAACTGTTTGTCAGTTTCTGAAAGATTCACAACTGTACGACAAGCATGGAGTACGGTTGCGTGATCTTTACCACCGCAATGTGCACCGATGCTGGCAAGTGAAGATTTCGTCATTTTCTTAGAGAAATACATAGAAATTTGACGTGCCTGAACAACCTCACGCTTGCGCGTTTTTGATTTGAGCATCTCGATAGGAAGATCGAAATAATCACAGACAACTTTTTGAATGTATTCAATAGAAACTTCTCTGGCCGTGCTTCTTACAAATTTGTCAACCATTTGCTTCGCTAATTCTAGCGTGATGGCTTTTTTGTTTAAAGAAGCTTGTGCAAGAAGGGTATTGAGTGCGCCTTCAATTTCACGCACATTTGTATTGATAGAATAAGCAAGGTATTCTACAACTTCACGAGGAAGTTCGATACCACTGCCGTACATTTTCTTTTCAAGGATGGCAATACGGGTTTCGAGGTCTGGTGTTCCGAGGTCTGCAGAGAGGCCCCATTTGAAACGAGACAACAAACGTTGTTCCATGCCTTGCATTTCAACTGGCGCTTTGTCTGATGTTAGGACAATTTGCTTCCCGTTTTGGTGCAAGTGATTGAAAATGCTAAAGAAAACATCTTGGGTACGTTCTTTTCCGGCAAAGAATTGAACATCATCAATAATTAGGACGTCAATCATTTGATAGAAATGAATGAAGTCATTGGTAGTTTGATTTTTGATCGCATCGATGAACTGATGCGCAAACTTTTCTGATTGAACGTAAAGAACGGTTTTGTTTGGGAAATTTTCCTTGATGGCAATTCCGATGGAATGCGCAAGGTGTGTTTTTCCGAGACCAACACCGCCGTATAATAATAAAGGGTTGAATGCTGTGCCACCCGGCTTGTTTGCTACGGCAAAACCTGAAGCTCTGGCCAAACGGTTGCACTCGCCTTCTACAAAGTTCTCAAAGGTAAAGTTCGGAATCAGATTAGATTCGATGTTTACTTTTTTGAGACCTGGAATAACAAAAGGATTGCGAATTTGCTTTTCGTTAACATTAATTGGCATGTTAACGGGTGCATTTTTTAAACTACTTGCATTACTTGTAGGGAGCTTGACAGTATAAGGATTGCGAGACTGCGTGTTATTTTCCATAACAATGCTGTACTCTAAAGTTCCTTCTTGACCAAGTTCTTTCTTGATTACTTTTCGTAATAAAGTAATGTAATGTTGCTCAAGCCATTCATAAAAGAAATGCGAAGGGACTTGAATGGTCAAAATATGGCCCTCTAACTTAACAGGGACAATTGGCTCAAACCAAGTTTTAAAGGCCTGCAAAGAAATGTTGTCTTTGATGACTTTCAAACAGGATTCCCACGCACTTTCGTGACTTGTATTCATAGTAGTTCAGTTGTTCTCGTTAGTTTGTGTAATTTTCGCTGGAGGCGAAAAGTTGGGTGAAATAATGAGAGAACAAATATTTACATAAAAAAGTGAAAAAAAAAGTCGGTTACCTATTGATTATTAAAAAAAAAATACTTGTCAGTAATATTTTTTTAATATTGGTCAAAATGCCCGACACCTTGGTAAATTTACGATAGAGTAAAGGATTACACAAATATAAATGCACTAAATCATGACTAATTCTAGTAGCGCCGATTCTGGCACTTTGAAGTTTTCAACAAAATTGCGCGTGCGCTATGCCGAAACCGACAAAATGGGCTTCTGTTATTATGGAAATTACGCCAGTTATTTTGAAGTGGCAAGGGTAGAGGCGCTCCGTGAAAAAGGTATTTCATATAAAGAATTGGAAGATGCTGGCATCTTGTTGCCCGTCACTCATTTTGAAATCAGGTATTTTCAGGCAGCTAAATACGATGAGCTTTTAGAGATCAAAACTCAAATTACACTATTAAAAGGCGTCAGAATCGCATTTGCCTATCAAACCTACAACGAACAAGGTACTTTATTAAATGAAGCGACAACCGAATTAGTTTTTGTCCAAGCAGCAACGCTTAAACCAATGGCAATTCCTACTTTTATCATCGATCAACTCCAATAATCAATTCTTCGAACTCATGGCAGCATTTGAATTTAAACGCTTCGACCAAAGCACTAAAAAATTGAATTACCTACAGCGCCCAGGTGAGACTCGCTTGGGTTCAGTTTTACAAGAAAGTAAGCTTAACAAAGCGAAGTATGTGCTTATTGGAATAGAGGAAAATGCAGGGCCTCAAGCCAATATGGGCAGGGTGGGCAGTGAAAATGCTTTCAATGCATTTTTTCGCGTCTTTTTAAATACGCAAGTTCACGAAGAGCAAACCATGCATGAGTTGGCCTACCTCGGCAAGATTGTGCAATTGAAATCGCCGCAAGATCAAATGGAGGCCACAAGTATGGTTGCTGAGCTCGACGAATTGCTTTTCAACACGCTACTCGAGCACCTTCGTGCCGATCAAATTCCGATCATAGTTGGTGGGGGTCATAATAATGCTTTACCATTGATCCGCTGGGCCGCTCAAAATGCACCAATTAGTATTGTAAATATAGATGCCCATGCCGATCTTCGAACGACAGAAAAGCGCCACAGTGGCAATTCGTTTTCAACGGCTATGCAGGAAGGGCACATTCAACAATATGGTGTATTTGGTTTACATGAGGCCTTTAATAACCAATGGATTCGCGAGCAACTTCAACAAGCAAACTGTGTTTACCGTTTTTATGAAGCGTATCTTCAAGGGCCTTTTCAGTTACAGGAGGATGTTTCCAATTTTATTCAGCATCAGACGGCTGCTGTAGGTTTAGAAATTGACATGGATGCAATTTCAAATATGCCGAGTTCGGCGCAAAGCCCTTCTGGTTGGCGCTTAGATGATATCCGAAGCTTAATTTATAAGATTGGACACTTAAAGCCAACAATTGCATACCTGAATCTTACTGAAGCGGCGCCGCTTAACGAGACCGATGACCTTATTGTAGGGAAAGCCCTGACTTATTTGGTCCGAGATTTCATCAAAGCGATGAAATAAAAAAAGAGAGGCACTGGGCCTCCCTTTAAAATTAACCTGTAGCAAAGTTAATTGAGTTGCTGCTTCTACGGCAATTCTACACAAGAGTTACATACAATTAACACTTGACCCTTGAAAAAGATCCTTTCATACATTTTCTAGTGTGACCACGGCGTCTATTTTTGTGTCAGATGGATCAGCAAACGACTATTCAAGCACTAGTTCGCCTTATGGACGATCCTGACGAGCTCATATTTCAGCAGGTCAGGCAAGAGCTCATGAACATGGGTACTGAAGTAATTCCGCATCTCGAAAGTTCTTGGGAGCAGGATTATTATGGTTTGCTCTTTCAAGATCGCATTGAAAACGTGATCCATGACATCCAATTTGAAGAAGTCAAGTCACAATTGAAAGCTTGGTTGCATTCTGCCGATAAGGACTTATTAAAAGGTGCAGTTATTATTGCAAAATTTCAGTATCCCGGTCTAGAAGAACAGCATGTCTTGAATCAAATTCAAATGATTCGCCGCGACATTTGGTTAGAACTCAATGACCACCAAACTGCTTTTGAACAGGTCAAAATTTTCAATCGGATTTTCTTTGGCATGCACCGTTTCAAAGGAGCTAGCCATCAAGTGCCATCGCCACATCATTCCTTGATCAATGTGGTGCTCGAAAACAAAAAAGGCAATCCTTTAAGTCTTTGCTTGTTGTATAGTGTAATTGCACAGTCCCTGGATTTACCAATTTATGGTGTGAATCTACCCAACCACTTCGTTTTGGCTTATATGGATAGCAAGCACTCTGCTTTGGGCATGAACAACGAAGATGACTACGGGGTTTTGTTTTACATCAATGCCTTCGCTAAAGGAAGTATTTTTGATGCCAACGAAATCAAGACTTTTCTAAAAGGCATCCATCTGAATCCGGAACGTAGCTATTTTGAACCCTGTTCGAATTCGGCGATTTTAAAAAGAATGCTGACCAATCTGATTTACGCCTTTCAGCAAGCAGGAGCCGCTCAAAAAGTGAACGAACTTCAAGAGTTACGTGCTTTAATCCCTTAATACAATTGGACATTTCTTTGTATTTTTGACTAAAACAAAGCATGTCCGAAAAATATACTGTCGCAGCGCGTTTCATGCGCTATGTTCAAATTGATACCACCGCAGATCCTACCTCAAAGAGTTTTCCTTCCACGGCAAAGCAACGCGACCTCGCACAGGTTTTACACGATGAACTCAAGGAATTAGGTTTGCAAGACGTGCTCCTCGATGAATGGTCATATGTTTTTGCAACCATTCCATCCAATGTTTCACAGCCTTTACCAACCATTTGTTTTTGCTCACACATGGACACCGCTCCAGATTGCAGTGGTACCAATGTCAAGCCTATTCTTCATCAAAACTATCAGGGTCAGCCAATTGCATTACCCGATGACCCACAACAAATATTAAGCACCGAACAACATCCTTATTTATTGCAAAAAATAGGTGATGATATTATCACGGCAAGTGGCTTAACTCTCTTGGGTGCCGACGACAAAGCAGGTGTGGCCATTATCATGGAACTAGCTGCTTATTTGCAAGCCAATCCTCAGATTCCACATGGCCCTATTCGCATTTTATTCACACCCGATGAAGAGGTGGGCCGTGGTGTTGAGCGTCTAGACAT
>JAURHO010000110.1 GCA_030833265.1 Crocinitomicaceae bacterium
AAAAGAAAGCACTTGTTGTTAGTGAAAAACGCGGTGCATTAGAAGTATTGAAGCACAGATTGACTGAAGTTGGTTTGGGGCAGTATTGTTTGGTGGCGCCCAACAAAAACGAACTCAGAAATTTTTACCAACAACTTCAAACCGATTTTCAAGCGTTGCTTCATGCCACAGCAAGTCCTGCGCCAACGCAATTAATTAAGTCGGCAAAAGCCCAGCAATATTGGCAAGAACGCCATGAACTTGAGCTTGAAACACAACGCTCCTTTGCTGAACTGCAAGCATTTTTTGGCGACAAACGCACGGTCAAAAATGCTCCAACTGAGCGCTGGAGACACTGGCTCGAAAATCAAGTTTATCAGCAGCAAATTCCGACCGAACTCATCGATATTTTACCGGTGCTTGGCAAAACTTGGGCTGAAAAAGATGGACTTTCGCTGGAAAAAGAATGGCAAGAATGGCAAGATTTATATGATCAATTGAAAAGTAATTTTGTGCTGAATTCAACTACTGATTTAGCCGAGCTTGCCAAAAAAAGCCAGATTTGTCAGCAATTTCAAACGCAAGTTTTTCAAAAATATGCCCAACAAATATTGGCACAGCAGCAGGGTCTTGAAAAAACCCTAACGCAGTTTTTGCAAAAAGAAAAGAAGCTGGCACTCCTCGAAGCAAACCTCAGCGCTTGGCGACAAATTCCGAGCAAGGAAGAATGGCCATTACTGAAGGTAAAATCAGAAGAAACGGGCTTTTTCAAAAAAAGACAATGGCGCAAGCTAGCACAGCATTGGTTGCGCTTACCTGAACTTTCGCTGGGTCAATTTGAAAAAGACCTGCAGCAATATTGGCAATTGAAAGCACAAGTGCAACAAAACCTCCTGAAATTGGAAGCGCTTGGTATTGAAAATAAGCAACAAGATTTGCCTATTCTACAGCAATTACTCAAACAAATCAATTGGGTAGAACTATCTTGGTATCAGGGCTTAACTTCATCTGAACGCTTGTTATTCGATTCAAATCAAATCAAAATATATCGCTTTGCGAGTTTGAACCGCACGTTATTTCAAACAACTAACACACCGCTTGCCGAACTCCAAAGCAACCTTTCAAATATGGTTGGGGCTTTGGTATCGAATTTAACTAAGCTTCAAAAAATACCTTTTGAACTTTGGATATCGTTAAGGCAAGACGCTGAAGTAGCGGAAGTTTTAAAAGACGAATTTTGGGCCTATTTGCGCACAAATTACCCTTTGTTGTATCAATTTGATCACCAAATGTTCAAGCGTGAAATTGAGTCTACACTCGAACAAAAACAAGAAGCGCAGCAACAGTTTCAAAAAGAGGTGGGACAGCGACAAATTGCCAAATTTCAAGAACTCGAAAATTTGCTCACCGCACCTGTTCGAAAGCTCAATGAAGAACAAAAAACGGCTCGTCTGAACCTCCGCAAAGGAAAGTCTTTACTGGTTAAGGAAATGGCCAAAACACGTCAATTTACTTCGCTTAGAACGCTGCTCGAAGGCCCTGCTGCACCATGGCTTTTAGCGATTTATCCTGTTTGGCTCCTGAGCCCCACATTAGTGGCAACTAGTTTGCCTATGCAGCGCTCCTTATTTGAATTCGGACTTTTTGATGAAGCGAGTCAGCTGCCTTTGAGCCATGCAATTGGCGCCCTTCAACGCGTAGAAACCGCCCTCATTGCCGGAGACCCCGAACAGATGAGGCCAAGTTCGTATTTCTCGGCCCAAGCTGACGGTGTCATTGACCTTTTGCATCAGGCTGCCTTTCATTTGCCAAGACAATTATTGCGCTATCATTACAGAAGCGAGCATCCTAGCCTCATTGCCTTCTCAAATCAGCATTTTTATAAAAATGAACTGAAAACCTGGCCTTCCACCAGCACCGCTGATATCGCTATTTTTCAACATTACGTTGCGAATGGGCAATACCTAGATCGACAAAATATTAATGAGGCCAAAGCGTTGGCAAAAGACCTCAGTAAACGCCTGAAAGAACATGATAAAATCGGCATAGTGGCTTTTTCTGCGCAACAATTGCAATGTATTCATGCGCAACTTTCCACAAAAGACCAAGCGCTTTTAGAGGACAAGATCAATGAAAGACAAGCATTTTTCTTGGCGCTCGAGCAAATTCAAGGTGAAGAATGCGATCATTTACTCATCAGCTTTGGTTTTGGGAAGAATGAAAATAACGAATTCAACCTGCGTTTTGGCCCGATGAACCAAGCGCAAGGCAGCAAAAGACTTAATGTCTTATTAACGCGTGCTAGAAAATCGTTGCACTTTTATTGCTCAGTAAAGGCAGCTGATTTCCCTTCAAAAAGAAGCGAAAATGTTGCCCTGATTTACCAATGGTTTTTGTTTCTAGAAGACCCTCAGTTACAAACCTCAAGCCACGACCCGCATGAGATTTTGGCTAGTGCTCGTGATTTTGACACTTTTTTGCATGGTTATCGGGTGCTGAAGCAGCGTCAGCATTTACCGAATCGCGTTTAGGAACCGGATCGTAGCCGAAACCACCTCTCGGATGGCAACTTGATATGCGCTTAAGACCTAAATAAGTGCCTTTGATTGGGCCCCAAATTTGAATGGCTTCAATCATGTAAGAAGAACACGTGGGTGTGTAGCGACAAGTTGCCGGAAACAACGGCGAAATAAAGAGCTGATAAATTCTTACCAACACAATGAGCGGAAATCCGAGCCACTTTTTTAAGATGCGCATAGGTAAAATTAAGCATTTCAACAGTGCGGTGTGTAAAGACAATTGTTGTAACAAAAATTGACCTTGGAGTTATTTGTATTTTTAAATCATGAAATTTAATACGCTGCTCTCCACGCTTATTTTAGCACTCTCTTTTCAACACTTTTTTGCACAGCCCCTCGGCAATTGGGAGGCGGATAAAATCAATGTGTATCAAACGCATGGGGTACACACCATCATGCACGCCGAAGCACTTTTCGAAGACCGCTGGGATCAGCTTCCGCAAGCACAGTTCTGGAAAAAAATCATGCTCTTGGCCCCAGATTCTTGTTTGGTCAATGTAGCAGCGACGCGTCAGGTTTTAGCAAAGATGTCGAATAGAGACTGGAACCGGCAAACCGAAGCGCAAAAAGATAGCACGCGCCAAGCCTTGAGAGTTGCCTATGGTTTGCCTTCTACAGAAAGAATTTATGTCACGACCGGAAAAAATGACTTTTATAAGTTCAATGAAGTCTATCCGAGTTTGTCAAGAGGCGTTGCGGCATTTGAACGTTACGGTGTTGACCCTTGGTATGCCCAAGCCATTTTGTTAATTGAAAGCCCAGCGCAAATGCGCAAATCTTCTACAGGCGCATATGGCGCATTTCAATTGATGCCAGGCGTTGCGAGGTCTCAGGGTTTAATTGTAAATAGCGAAACAGATGAACGCAAAGATTTTGAGCGCTCGGCTTATGGCGCGGCCCAACTCATTCGCAAAATTTGCATCCCTGAAGCCAAGAAAATTCTAGCTGCCCATCAAATCACTTACAACGAATCTGACTTATGGTTTCGCCTATTTGTACTGCACGTTTACCATGCTGGTGCGATGAACGTAGCTGCGGTAGTGAATAAAATTCAACCCACCGAAGGTTCGCAAGAACTCATTAAAGCGATGTGGCAAAATTCAGCAGCTGGTTTTGGCAATAACTCTCAAAATTACACGCAATTGGCTTTAGCTGCCCAATTGATTTTGCACGACATGGTTTATCAAAATTGTACGGAAATCAAACCTTGTGTGGGTCGATAGTCCAGTGCATTTGACCTTGATCAATCTTTAAATTTGCTTCAAAATTATTGGTGTATAACGCTCCGGTGCCAAAGCCCTGTGCGAGTGTCAACGGATAGCAAGCGCCAAATTGCACAATAGCATTGAGCCCGATTGAACTTTCTAAGGCGCTCGTGAGCCACCATTCAATGCCCAAACTTGCTGCAATTTCAATCCATTCTTTGGTGCCAGTAAAACCACCGTGTAAACTTGGTTTTAAAATGATGTATTGCGGCTTGATCGCCGTAAGCAAAGCCATCCGATCTTGATACGTATTGACGCCGATTAATTCCTCATCGAGGGCAATGGGCACGATATTTTCCCGACACAAACGGGCCATTTCTTGTGCCTGCCCAGCTTCAATAGGCTGCTCAATACTATGAACATTTAAAGCTTTCAATTCAGCTAGAATTTCTGTGGCTCTGTGTGCTGAAAAAGCACCATTGGCATCAACCCTTATGGTGATTTCTTGCGCAGAAAAATGCTGGCGAATTTCTTGAATCAGGGCCAACTCTTCTTCCCAAGCAATAGCACCAATTTTAAGCTTGACAACCTTGAAACCTCGCGCAATTTTTTGCTGAATTTGCTCGCGCATATTGACTTGCGTGTCCATCCAAACTAAACCATTAATTGGGATAGAATGTTGGCCTTTCGTAAAAGGCGTCTCCCAAAGAATTGGGTATTGTTTGGCTTGCAAACCCATAACTAATATTTCCAGTCCGAAAATAAATGATGGATAGGCTTGCCATTCTGCGATAAATGCTAACCATGATTCTGAAGCCATAAAATTCGGCCTAACCCAAAGAGCAAGCGAATTTAATGCTTCAGACAGGAAACTTTCTAATTGTGCTACGTATTGCGCTTCATCTTGAAATTCTGGAGACAAACCTGGTATGATCGGGAATTCAGTCTCGATTTGGCGGCCATTAGTTGTTGTGTATGTAAAAATCCAGGAGGGTTTGCTATGCAGCACCCCGCGACTTGTGCCTGCCGGTTTTTTAAAATTCAGGCGGTGCAAACGCAATTGATCAAGCATGATGATACGGCTCTCCTTTTAATATACTGTAGGCCCGATAGAGCTGCTCGAGAAAAATCATTCGGACCATCTGGTGCGAAAAAGTCATTTTGGAGAGGGCTAATTTGTAGTCGGCGCGTTGGTAAACCGCCTCACTGAAGCCATAGGCACCGCCAATAACAAAGACAAATGGGCCTGCATGCTGGAGTTGTTTTTTATCAATCCAGGATGCCAGTTCTTCAGAACTAAAATGCTGCCCATTTTCATCGAGGAGCACCACAAAATCTTGTGGCTGCAATTTTTCAAGTAAAAGTTGCCCTTCCTTTTCTTTGATTTGGGCTTTACTTAAAGCTTTTGGATTTTTGACGTCGGGAAGTTCGAGTCTTTCAAATTGGCAGTAATGAATGAGTCTGCTTTGGTAACGCTGCTCACCGACCTTGAGGTCGTCGAAAGCTGTTTTGCCAATGACCACAAACTTGACCTTCATGTTTATACCGCTTCGACACCTTTTAGTTCTGGCGCCGCAAGTTTGAGCGCTTCCTCGAGGCCTCCTTTGATGGTCATTTGCGACATCGAGCAGTCACTACAAGAACCCAACAAACGCACTTGAACAACGGCGTCATCGGTAATGTCAACCAATTCCATATCGCCGCCATCAGCGTGCATAAATGGTCTGAGTTGATCTAGTGCCTCGAGCACTTTTGCGCGTAATTGTGCTTTCTCCATCAAATTAAGCTTTTGGCGTTGCAGCGTCTAGGCGCTGTAATTCGAGCTCAAAGTTATGAACTAATTCATCAAATGCCTGTGTTGTCGGTGTATTTTGCTGAAAAACAGCTGGTCTGCCTGCATCT
>JAURHO010000111.1 GCA_030833265.1 Crocinitomicaceae bacterium
TTGGGGTCTACCACAGCCGTTTTAACCAAAACGAACGCGTTGAAATCTGGAATCATGTACTCAACAATGACCCCAATAAATTCAGAATCATTGTTGGGGCCCGAAGCTCAGTGTTCTTGCCTTTTGCCGACCTCGGTTTAGTCATCGTCGATGAAGAGCACGAAGCGTCTTTTAAACAATACGATCCCTCGCCTCGTTATAACGCCCGAGATGCCGCTATTGTCCTCGCCAAATTTCATGAGGCAAAAGTGCTACTCGGTTCTGCGACACCGGCCATTGAAACGTATTACAATGCCCTGCAGGGAAAATACAACTTGGTGAATCTGCAAGAACGCTATAAAGGCCTACAACTGCCTTCTATGCTTTGCGCCGATCTCAAAAGAGAGAAGAAGCTTAAAAATATGCAGTCGCATTTCTCTTCTTTGCTCCTTACCGAAATGCGCAGTGTTCTCGAAAAGAAAGAACAAATTATCTTGTTTCAAAACAGACGCGGCTACACACCTATTTGGTCTTGTGAAGTTTGTTCCTGGACGCCGCGTTGTCAGCACTGCGATGTCAGCCTCACGTATCACAAGCATAGCAATATGCTCAAGTGTCATTATTGCAGTTATACCATCCCGCCAGTTGGCTCTTGCACAGCATGTGGTAGCAACCGCTTGCGCATGATTGGTTTTGGAACCGAAAAAATTGAAGACGAACTGCAATTGATTTTTCCGCAAACGGTCTTCAAGCGCATGGACCTCGACAGCACCCGCTCCAAACACGCTTATGAAGAAATCATTGACGATTTCTCCAACCGCCGTATCGATGTGCTCATCGGCACCCAAATGGTCACCAAAGGGCTAGACTTCGACCACGTTTCTTTGGTGGGCATCCTGGACGCCGATATGCTGCTCAATCGCCCCGACTTCAGGGCCTACGAACGAGCCTTTCAACTGATGTCTCAGGTTGCTGGCCGTGCTGGCCGTAAAGAAAAACAAGGCAAAGTCGTGATCCAAAGCGCCCAAGCCGATCACTGGGTATTGGAAAGAGTCATGGAACACGACTTCAAGGGTTTCTACGAAGTGGAAATCGAAGAACGCGCGCGCTTCTTTTACCCTCCATTCTATAAAATCATTCAGCTCACCCTTAAGCACGAAAAAGAAGAATTGATCAATGAAGCTGCCCAATTTCTAGCCAACCAACTCCGCGACGTCTTCAAAGAACGCGTACTCGGCCCCGAATTCCCGCTCATCAAACGAATTCAGAACAAATACCTCAAGGAAATCAAACTCAAAATCGAGCGCGGCGCCCCCGACAAAAAAGTCAAGGCTAAAATCCTCCAAGACCTCGACACCTTCTACCAAAACGTCCGCTTCAAAAGCATCCAGATCAGTATCGATGTGGATCCGATGTAGTCAAAAAAAAAGGAACCTCGCGGTTCCTTTTTTTATTATCCTAAGTAGCTTTTCAGTACTTTGTTTTTGTTGGTGTGTTTGAGGCGGCGGATGGCTTTCTCTTTGATCTGGCGGACGCGCTCACGGGTGAGGTCGAATTTGTCGCCGATTTCTTCAAGGGAAAGTGGTGCTTTGCCGTCAAGGCCGTAGAACATGCTAATGACTTCGCTTTCACGCGGGGTGAGGCTTGTTAATGAGCGGCGAATGTCAGAACGCAATGATTCAAGGGTAAGATTAGCTTCTGGGCCAGGAAGTGAGTCTCCTTGCATGACGTCGTACATCGTAGAAGTTGATTCATCGCCTTCGATGAGTGGAGCATCCATTGAAATGTGACGGCCGTTCTGAGAAAGCGTTTGCTTCACCTCTTCTGGTGTTACGTTTAGGAATTCAGCCAATTCGTCTGCTGAAGGTGGACGCTCTAGTTTTTGCTCTAGTTCTGAATAAGCGCGGTTGATTTTGTTGATGTTACCGATCTTGTTCAAAGGCAAACGTACGATACGTGCTTGTTCTGCTAATGCTTGAAGAATTGATTGACGAATCCACCATACAGCGTATGAAATGAATTTGAAACCACGGGTTTCGTCAAAACGCTCAGCTGCTTTAATGAGGCCAAGATTTCCTTCATTGATAAGGTCTGGTAAAGCAAGACCTTGATTTTGGTATTGTTTTGCTACTGAAACCACGAAGCGAAGGTTTGCTTTTGTCAAGCGCTCCAATGCGATGCGGTCTCCTGCCTTGATTTTACGAGCAAGCTCTACTTCTTCATCGGCGGTGATTAAGTCCACACGACCAATTTCTTGTAAATACTTGTCTAAAGATGCGGTCTCTCTGTTAGTGACCTGTTTTGCGATTTTTAACTGCCTCATAATTTTTAATTGCCCTTGCTTGTACTGATAAAATGAAGAAAGGTTCGACTTCAACGCAATTTTTTTTCGCTCGTTACAAAGTTTTGAGCAAAATGTACCATTGACTGCATATTTTACGGATGCTGACGAATATTTAAGGTGCTGAAATTGTGATTTTTATGCGCTGAGAACACTTCCTACTACTATAAACCTTTAAAGTGCGTTTTGTTCTCATGAATTATTTAGAATCCAAGCGATTTTGCAAAGCGTGTAGCCAAACCTTACATGGAAGGCGCGATCAAAAGTTCTGTTCGGACCATTGCCGGAATGCCTATAATAATCAGCACTACGCCGCGCAAATGGCAAGCCTCAAAAAAATCAATAGCATTCTGCGAAGCAACCAACAAATCCTGTGTCGGCTCTCAAAAGGAAAAAGAAAACCAATTGCACTCATGGAGTTGCTGAAAAGTGGATTTCAATTGGCTTATCATACGCATACCAAGCAAGCGAAAAATGGAGAAACCATTTATTTCTGTTACGATTATGGCTATCTTCGATTGGATGAACAGATGGTTCAAATCATTAGCCCAATATAATTTTATTGCATAAAAAAAGCCAGTATTGCTACTGGCTTTTTGTTTGGGGAGGAAGACGGGTCTCGAACCCGCGACCTTCGGAACCACAATCCGACGCTCTAACCAACTGAGCTACAACCTCCGTTTAAGTGGGTGCAAATATACAAAATCTTCTTCAAATGATAAAATCCGATTTTGCAAATAGTAATTTTTTCTATTCGTAATTTTACGGCTCACATTCCAAAATATAAAGATGTCAGTTATCAATACAACAATACTTGAACAAGCCATGAACTATAGCGCTTATATGGCGCTGACTGAACAATTGGTAAATGAAGGCCGCACCAGTGGCCCCAACCAGAGTGAAGCCTATGTGTATTACACAAAGCTCAATCTGCAAAGAATGAACCGACTCAATAAAACCATCTCTATTCCTTCTGAGCTGAGTGAACTTATCGCTCAAAAAGCACAGCACTGGACCTGGCTCATCATCACCGAACCTTGGTGTGGCGATGCAGCACAATGCGTTCCGGCTCTTGAAAAGCTGGCTTTGTGCAGCCCCAATATTCAAACAAAATACATTCTCCGCGATGAAAACCCTGAGGTCATGGATGCTTATTTAACGAATGGCGGCAGGTCTATTCCGAAATTGATTTGTTTGGATGAACAGCTTCAAGAAGTATTTACTTGGGGCCCAAGGCCTGACGTGATTCAAGCCGTCATGAATGACCTCAAGGCTAACGGAGTGACTGAAATTGCTCAGATTGTAGAAGCCATTCAGAAAGCTTACAACGATAACAAGCAAGCTGGTATTTATGAGGAGCTCGCTGCAGTTTTGAACAGCATCTAAACTTGAAAATAAATTAATAAAAAAGGGGGCGCTTGCCCCCTTTTTTATTGAATCAGTATACTGAATTAGAGTGTCCCTCTGTTTTCTTGTTCGCGTTCGATGGCTTCAAATAAAGCCTTAAAGTTTCCTTTTCCGAATGATTGCGCACCCTTTCTTTGGATAATTTCAAAGAACATTGTTGGGCGATCCACGACTGGCTTGGTGAAGAGTTGTAATAAGTAACCTTCGTCGTCGCGGTCAATGAGAATGCCATGAGACTTCAAGAGTTCAACATCTTCATCGATGGCACCCACGCGCTCGAGTAAATCTTCGTAGTAGGTTTCTGGAACATACAAAAACTCAACCCCACGATCGCGCATGGCAGATACAGTGGCTACGATATCGTTGGTTGCAACGGCGATGTGTTGTACACCTGGGCCATTGTAAAAATCAATGTATTCTTCAATTTGAGACTTTTTCTTGCCTTCGGCTGGCTCATTGATTGGAAATTTAATGCGGCCGTTTCCGTTAGACATTACTTTTGACATCAAGGCTGTGTAGTCTGTAGAAATGTCTTTGTCGTCGAAAGAAACAATTTGCGCAAAACCCATGACCTTGCCATAGAATTCTACCCAGTCATTCATTTCATTCCAACCTACATTCCCTACCATGTGGTCAATGAATTTAAGCCCAACTGGCTCAGGGTTGTAATGAGATTCCCACTTTTTGTAGCCCGGTAAAAAGATGCCGTTGTAGTTTTTACGCTCAACGAAAATATGAACGGTTTCGCCGTAAGTATAGATTCCTGATCGAACTACGTAACCATTTTCGTCTTCTTCACGGGTTGGTTGCATGTAAGGTTTTGCGCCGCGCTTTGTCGTTTCTTCAAATGCTTTAGTTGCATCCTCAACCCAAAGTGCCACCACTTTTACGCCGTCTCCGTGCTTATTAATATGTGCATTGAGTTCACCATCTTGTTGTAATGGTGTAGTAAGAACGAGTCTGATTTTATCTTGCTTGAGCACATAAGATACGCGGTCTTTCATACCTGTTTCAAGACCAGCATAGGCCTCTGACTGAAAACCGAAAGCAGTTTTGTAGTAATGTGCACTTTGCTTGGCGTTGCCTACATAAAGTTCAACGTAGTCGGTGCCGAGTAAAGGAAGAAAATCTTCGGCGTCGTGAAATATTTTTTCTAGACTGTAGTCGTAGTTTTGGATGTCTTTTAAATTTTTAATCTCTGCCATTGTGGTGAATTTGAGTCAAAATTAGGGATTAAAGCCGAGTTAATGCTGCCAAGAGAACATGTAATCTGGCAATTCAAGTTCTAAAGCACGTTTAGTCAAACAAAGCGGCTTAAAGGTATCGACCATCACAGCGAGTTCTTCCGTTTCTGTTTTTCCGATGCTTCTTTCATATGCTCCCGGATGCGGGCCATGCGGAATACCTGCCGGATGCAAGGTAATTTGTCCTTTTTCGATGTTATTGCGGCTCATGAAATCACCATCTACATAATAAAGCACTTCATCGGAGTCAATATTAGAGTGGTTGTATGGTGCCGGAATTGAATCCGGATGATAGTCGTAAAGACGCGGCACAAATGAGCACACGACAAACGCCGATGTTTCAAAAGTTTGATGCACCGGAGGTGGTTGGTGTACGCGCCCCGTTATTGGTTCGAAGTCATGGATGGAGAACGCATAAGGATAGTTATAGCCGTCCCAACCAACTACATTAAATGGATGATGCGCATATGTGTAGTCATATAAGACATCTTGCTTTTTAATACGGATCAGAAAATCGCCTTCTTCATTATGGGTTTCCAATTCATGAGGAGCTCTGATGTCGCGCTCGCAGAATGGAGAATGCTCTAGCAATTGCCCAAACCAATTTCTGTAGCGTTTAGGCGTATAAACAGGATGAAAAGACTGTATGATAAATAAGCGGTTGTTTTCG
>JAURHO010000112.1 GCA_030833265.1 Crocinitomicaceae bacterium
CCGAACGCGTCATAAAGTAAATGACAGGTTTGCGCAATCGGGCAATCACTAAAGGATCTAGAAATGCTGACGGATGGTTGCTAACAAAAATGGTGCGCCCAAAACGGGTTTTGCTTGGTCGGACTTGCACCACTCTTTTAAAAAATAAGCGGAAAGCAAACCCTAAGCCCAACCAAAAAATAAAATACAAAGGCCTCATGCTGCGAAATTACCAATTTTAGATAATTTTGACCCAAATTCTTGACATGAAGCGCATCGGCCTATTTTGCGGCGGTTTTTCCTCCGAGTTTGACATCTCTCTTAAAAGTGCAAAGACCATCAGCGCTCATTTTCCAAAACAGCACGAATGCGTCCTGATTGTTGTCAAAAAAAATGCTTGGGAGGTACAAACTGAAAATGGAACAGTTTTGTTCGACCTCAATTCTGCGAGCTATGCGCTAAACGGCCAAATAGAAAGAATTGATGCAGCACTCATTTACACTCACGGTGATCCAGGGGAAAATGGCAAAATTCAGGCCTACCTCGACATGATGGACATTCCCTATCTGAATTCCGGCGTGTTGGCTTCTGCCCTATCTTTTGACAAATGGTATTGCAATCAGTTCTTAAAAGGTTTTGGTTTTCAAGTGGCCAAATCTGTCATTCTAACAGAAAAAGCGCAAGCCTCAACTCAAGCACTCATTAAAGAACTGGGCTTACCTATTTTTGTCAAACCAGCAGATTCGGGTTCAAGTTACGGTATTTCTAAAGTGAAAACAGCAGCAGCACTCACGCCGGCACTTGATCTTGCATTTAAGGAAGGTAAGCGCGTTGTACTTGAAGCCTTTCTAGATGGTACAGAAGTTACTTGTGGGGTGTATCGCAGCAGCACTGGCTTGGTAGCTTTGCCACTCACTGAAATTGTCTCAGAGACTGAATTTTTTGATTACGAAGCAAAGTACAGCGGTAAATCACAAGAAATTACCCCAGCCAGAATTGAAGATACACTGCGTGATAAAGTTCAAGCTACCGCAAAAAGCATCTATGACCTCTTAGGTTTAAAAGCCATTGCCCGCATTGACTTCATGCTCGTTGGGCAAGAAGCATTTGTTATCGAAGTCAATACGACTCCTGGTTTTTCACCAGCGAGTATCGTTCCGCAGATGTTAGCAGCTGCCGAAATCAGCATAACAGATTTTTGGCAAGAAATTATTCAGGTTGAGCTGAAGAGCTAACTAAGGCATTCAGTAAAGGCTCCATTTTTTTACTCAGGGTTGTACCGCTCAAACCAGGCGCATTTGCAATGATTGCAAAAGCAATTTGTTGCCCATCTAATGTTTCTATGTAACCTGAATAGGCCTTAATACCTTTGATGCTGCCGCTTTTAGCGTGTATTTTGCCAGCACCCACTTGCCCAGCACAAAGCGATTTTACAGTTCCACTTTCTCCGGCAATTGGCAAGCTTTTATAATAACTCTCAAAATAAGCCTGCCCTTTTTGAGCAATTAACAACTGAACAAATTGCCTTGAACTGATGCGATTTTCTTTTGACAAACCACTTCCATCTACAATTCTTACCGAACCCACTCCCCAACTTTGATTGAGGCTATCGAGCACTTTTAGGCCTTTATCATAAGAGCCAAACCCATAATAGTTAAAGCCAACCTGACGCAAGAGGCCTTCGGCGTACAAGTTGACACTGCGCTGATTGGTCCAATAAACGACTTTTTCAGTTGATGCTCCGGCATGCTCATGTATCAAATGGTATGCGGTGTAATTGGGTGTAGCATTAAAGAGTCTTGTGAAACGCCTCCGCCATCCACACGTATGCCACTTTGCTGAAGTTTTTCAAACAGCAATTGTGCTAGTAATCTTTCCGGATCTGGCATGCTCGCCTTTACAATAAAATTGGCCTGATTGGCCGGAAGGTAGCCTGTTATTTTTCGATCATTATCAAATGGAATACCGTGCACATAACTTTGGTCATCACTGATCGCTGCTGATTTTGCCTCGATGTTTAATTGATAGTTTAAATCATTCGGGAAAATTGAATTGAGTTGTATTGGCTTTCCTGCAGTTCCTGTTTTAAAGCCCAATTTTAAAGTGTTGTCATAAAAATTCAAACCATAGGCACCGCATCCATAATAATTACCCATGTCCGCGCGCTCCCAACCCACCGGACAATGCTCATAGCCAAAAGATGCCGCATCGGTAATTAGCGAACCCGTTATAGTCTTGATGCCTGCCTCGCTGATAGCGGACACCCAAGCATCTAAAAATTGCAATTCGGACCCTGGGTTATGAAAATAACGAGAACCTAAACTGACATCGCCTGCGCCTTTAATCCAAATATTTCCATGTAGTATGCCATTGGTATCAAGTATGCCGTCCATAAAGATTTGAGTCCGCACTTGATGAGTTGGTCCTAAAATCTCGAGTGCTGCAGCCGTACTAAATAACTTTGTAATTGAAGCTCCTGGAAGAGCAAGGTCCGGATTCCAGGAAACAATCGTGTCCTTTGTTTGTGTATTATAAGCACAAATGCTCCATTGACTCGCTTGCAAACTAGGGTCTTGTTGTAATTGTTGCAGCGCCTTTTGCACTGAATTTTGCGCAATTAAATGCGCACTCCAAACAAAACTGAACAGGATAAAAGTATAAAAGCGCATCCACAAATTTAAATTAATTTTACGCCCGTAATTCAAATCGTATGTCCAGCGCAAAAGCAGAACCGAATACCCACATCATCGTTCAAGGCGCCCGAGAACACAACTTAAAAGATGTGCACTTGAGCATTCCTCGACACCAATTGGTGGTTTTTACGGGGCTGAGCGGAAGTGGAAAATCCTCATTGGCTTTTGACACCATCTTTGCAGAAGGACAACGCCGTTACCTCGATACCTTTTCTGCATATGCCCGGCAATTTATCGGCGGACTCGAAAGACCCGATGTCGATAAAATTGATGGGCTCAGCCCTGTTATTTCAATAGAGCAAAAAACGGTTGGACGTTCTCCAAGATCAACGGTGGGTACAATCACAGAGCTATACGATTTTTTCAGACTACTTTATGCACGAACTGCTACCGCTTATTCCTATTTGAGTGGCGAAGCGATGGTCAAGTATAGCGATGAAACAATCACCTCGCTGATCCAACAAGACTTTGCTGGCAAACGTGTGGCACTTTTGGCGCCAAAAGTGCGCGGTAGAAAGGGGCATTATCGGGAGCTTTTTGAACAAATTCAACGCTTAGGATATTTGCGCGTGCGGGTAGATGGCGAAGTACATGAAATTCAAAAAGGACTCAAGCTTGACCGCTATAAAATCCACGACATCGAAATTGTAGTGGATCGTTTTGTGGCGGGCGAGGTTGATGAGCGCCGTTGTTATGAAACAGTCACCACCTGTATGAAACTTGGCGATGGCAGCCTCATGGTTCTGGACCTAGACAGCAATCAGATTCGTCATTACAGCCGCTCCTTAATGTGTCCAAGCACCGGCATCAGTTACCCCGAACCAGAACCTAGTCTATTTTCATTCAATTCTCCTTACGGCGCTTGCCCGAGTTGCAAAGGCCTGGGAGAAGTCAGTGAAATGGACCGCGATAAAATCATTCCAAATCCGAATTTATCCATTAAAAAAGGAGGCTTAGCTCCCTTGGGTGACTACAAGAAATCTTGGATTTTTGACAAAATTGAACGCATCCTCAATACCGAACAACTTACCCTCAATACGCCCATCTCAGATTTTGACGAAGCCTTGATTGACCTCTTGCTCTATGGCAATGAAGACATGGAATTGGGTCCTGAGGTAACACAAGAACGCTTTGAAGGACTCATTCATTTTATGGGTCGTCATGCCGATGATTCAAGCACGGCAATCCAGCGTTGGGCACAGAGCTTCATGCAGAAAAAAACCTGCCCGACTTGCACTGGTTTTCGTTTAAGAAAAGAAGCACTGCACTTCAAAATTGGCGACAAACACATTGGTGAACTTGGTCAACTTGATTTACAAAGCCTCCAAGACTGGTGCGCTACCCTGCCTCAAATCCTAGACGAACAGGCACTCATTATTGGCAAAGAAATCATCAAGGAAATCAATGCGCGCTTAGGATTCGTGCTCGAAGTTGGGCTCGATTACCTCACCATGAACCGCAGTGCCAAAACACTCTCTGGAGGCGAAGCTCAGCGCATTAGGCTCGCCACACAAATTGGCACTGAACTGCTCAATGTACTCTATATTTTGGATGAACCATCCATTGGTTTGCATCAAAGAGATAACACCAAATTAATTGCTTCACTCACCAAACTCAGAGACTTGGGCAATACCGTATTGGTTGTTGAACACGACAAAGAAATGATGGAGGCTGCCGACTTCATTGTTGATATCGGACCTGGCGCAGGGAAGCACGGCGGAGAAATTGTTTTTGCCGGTACCTATCCAGAGATGTTAAAAGCCAACACGACCACTGCTGGGTATTTGAATGGAGACCTTCAGCTTACTATTCCAAAAACGCGCAGAACTGGAAATGGCAACTTTTTAGAACTCATTGGCGCTAGTGGGCACAACTTAAAAAATTGTACCATCAAAATACCTCTTGGCTCCTTTACTTTTGTTACGGGTGTGAGTGGTAGCGGTAAATCAAGTCTGATCAATCAGACACTCTACCCGATTTTGATGAATCATTTTTATGATGAAATCCGCACGCCGCTGCCTTTCAAAACAATCAAAGGCCTTGAGCATCTAGATAAAGTCATCGAGATAGACCAAAGCCCAATTGGGCGCACGCCACGCTCAAACCCTGTTACCTATACCAAAGTATTTGACGAAATACGCAGTCTTTTTGCGGCAATGCCAGAAGCGCAAATACGAGGCTATAAAGCAGGGCGCTTTTCTTTCAATGTGGCTGGCGGAAAATGCGAAACCTGCAATGGCGGTGGCATGAGACTCATTGAAATGAACTTTTTACCCGACGTCTATGTCTTGTGTGAAACCTGCAACGGAAAAAGATACAACACGGAAACACTCGAGGTTAAGTACAAAGGAAAAAGCATCGCCGATGTCTTGCAAATGACGATCAACGAAGCCGTTGATTTCTTTGAAAACCATCCAAAAATTTATCGCGTTCTACTGACACTAAAAGAAGTAGGTTTAGGATATATTCAGCTCGGGCAGTCTTCAACGACACTTTCTGGTGGCGAAGCTCAACGCATTAAATTGGCTGCAGAATTAGCAAAAAAGGCCACAGGAAAAACAATTTACATCCTAGATGAACCCTCAACTGGCTTGCATTTTGAAGACATCAACATGTTGTTAGCAGTGCTACAACGTTTGGTGGATGAAGGCAATACGGTTCTAGTTATTGAGCACAACCTCGACATGATCAAAACGGCCGACTACATTATCGATATCGGTCCAGAAGGCGGACATCGTGGTGGTCAAGTACTTTTTGAAGGAAACCCGCAGCAAATGCTCAAAAAGGCTCAAAATGTTTCATATACGGCAAAATATTTGGCCCAAGAATTAAAAAAGCATTAATTTTGACGCTCCTTAGTTAGTAACGACAAAAAAATTATAAAATGGCAGTAGAAATTACAGACCAAAACTTCGACGAGCTCGTCATGAAATCTGAT
>JAURHO010000113.1 GCA_030833265.1 Crocinitomicaceae bacterium
CAAGAACAACTACTTTTGGCTCGACCCCAATTCTAAAATGGGTTTTATTGCCAATGGGGAATTGGCTAAGATTGAAAAAGTACGGCGCTTTGAAGCCCAATACGGCTTTGAGTTTGCCTACGTAGACCTCAGTTTTGTAGACTACCCAGACCAAGCACCGCTCAGTTGTTGGGTACACTTAGCCAGCCTCGATGAAGAAGCACCAAGCTTGCAGCGCGCCACTTTAAAAAAGTTGTTTTATGCCATTGAAGACACACACAAGGACATCAAAAACAAACAAAAGCGCTACCGCGAAGTGCTCAAAGATCCTTACTTCAATGCGCTGCAAATCAAATATGCCCATGCGATTACCGTGCACAAAGCGCAAGGTGGCCAATGGGAACACGTCTATATTGATTATGGTTTTGTACCTGAGGAGCGTAAAAATGCGCAATATATTCAGTGGCTGTATACTTCAGTTTCAAGGGCAAGTGAGCAGCTTTATTTATTGAATTTCCCAGACGATTATTTTATTGAACCGCTAGATTAAGCAAGCATCCAAGCCTTGAGGGCTTTTTCTTGAGGGCCATTGAGCGTGGCTAAACGCAGCACTTTATTTTGAACAAAGAAGTTTCGATCCACTTCCGGAATAAATAATTCCAAAATACGACCACTGCGCTCTACAAGCAAGGTTTTGTTCTGGTTTTCATGAAAGCTCAGCCAGGCATCTAATTGAGGTAACGCCCTGACCTGATTAACGGCAATGATGAGGTCACCAATGGCCAACCCACCTAATTCAGCGGGTGAACCCGGATAAAGCTGAACAATTTGCCAATCTTTTCCAACCTGACTCACCTTCATGCCAAAACGCGCTTCTGCATAACTATTGGCTGGCGTTTGCTGTAGTTCTAAACCGAAGTATTCAAAAGCCTCTGAGAGCAATTGTTCATAAGGTGCAGTGCCGTAAACAAAGTCATTGAAGAAACTCGTGAAGTCTTGTCCTGAAAAGTTTTCTAGGGCTGTTTTGTAATCTTGAATGCTATAACCTTTTTGCTGACAAGCAAAGTCGTAATAGAGGTGTTTCATGACAACTTCAAGCCCAAGCTTATTTTGAGTCGCTTGTCTGAGTTTCATGTCGCAGTAAAAGGCCAAAAGGCAACCTTCTGTATAAATAGACACTTTGCGGCCAGGTGCCCCAGGCACATAGCCATCGAGCCAAGTATCATAAGAAGCAGCAGCCACACTCATTGAAAAACGCGCCGGATTATCGAGGTGTTTTTGTACTTGCTTGCTGAGTTCTTTCAAATATTGTTCTAACGAGAAAACGCCACTTTTTAATAAATAGAGGTCTCCCATGTAGGTGGTGATGCCTTCATAAATGAAACCAGCTTCTGAGTAATTTTCCTCTTTGAAATTATAAGGAAACATCTCAGCAGGCCTGATGGATTTCACATTCCAGACATGATACAATTCATGAGAACTTACACCCAAGAGCTCTGTGTAAAGCGTCGTAAAGACCTCTGAACTTGGTCCAAGTGCAATAACTGTTGAATTCAGGTGCTCCACACCGTGGTAAGCTGCGTAAGGCACAGATTGAATGAGAAAAGTGAATTCAGGTACAGGAAATTCGCCAAAGTCTGCAATTTGTTGTTGCGTAAAACGTTTGAAGTCTTCGAGTACCTTTTCCCAAGGAATTTGTTTTTGGTTATTGAAGCAAATATGAAACGCAGTGCCATTGACTTCGTAGCTTTTTCTTTGGATATGCCCACTACAAATAAAAGGGCTATCTGCTAATTGATCAAAATTGGCTACAACAGTTTTGTTGTCTTGGAAATGTAGGCCCGAAGCAATTTCCCAATGAGCGGGTAGGTGTAACTGTATTTCAAAGCCAAGGTTTTCTGTGGCTTGGGGGTATAAAAACAATTTACCGGATTGATATAAAGTTGTTGCTCATCGAGGTAGCTAGACCCCGCATTGAGTTCTGAGGCATAATAGCTGTATTCTACACGGACAAAAGCTGAGGCCTCGCAATCCACCTTCCAGGTGTCTTTGCGCGTCTTGCGAAGCGCAAGCCGCTCGTTTTTGTCGTTGAACGCGCGCAAACCCTTGATATTTTTGGCAAAATTACCAAGTTCATAACGCCCTGGTCGCCAACTGGCCAACTCCAAAACCAGCTCGGCCTCCGTTACAGGAATCGTGGCCTTGAATTGGATGTAGCGCAAATTTGCTTGCTCGCAGGAGACGTCGTAGCGTATCATAGGTTTATGCGTAAAGTTCTGCTTGTAATTGCGAAATTTTATCGTCCTTGAGGTAGTCGTCGTAAGGCATCATTTTGTCGATGATACCACCCGGCGTAAGTTCAATAATGCGGTTGGCAACTGTACTAACTAACTCGTGGTCATGGGAAGTAAAGAGCAACGTACCTTGGAATTCTTGCATGGCGTTGTTGAGTGCCGTAATTGATTCGAGGTCAAGGTGATTGGTTGGTTCATCCATAAGCAATAAGTTAGCTTTCGCGAGCATCATTTTTGAGAGCATGCAACGCACTTTTTCACCTCCGGAAAGCACTGTTGCCATTTTCATGGCTTCTTCACCCGTAAAGAGCATGCGGCCAAGGAAAGTTCTTAAGTAAACTTCTTCGCGCTCTTCATCAGTGAGTGCATACTGGCGCAACCAATCAATGAGACTAAGTTTGTCTTCAAAATAATGGTGGTTGTCGTTGGGTAAGTAGGCGGTTGTAATGGTTGTTCCGAAAGTAAATTCACCGGTGTCAGCTTTGATATTTCCAGATAAAATCTCAAAGAAATTAGTGAGTGCTACAGAATCTCTGGAAATAAAAGCAATTTTATCTCCTTTATTGACAGTAAGATAAAGGTCTTTGAATAAAGTTTTACCTTCTACGGTTTTGCTGAGGTTTTCTATTCCTAAAATTTGATTTCCTGCATCGCGCTCTTGGTGGAAGGTAATACCCGGATAGCGTCTTGAAGATGGCTTGATCTCTTCGAGGTCAAGATTGTCGAGCATCTTTCTACGCGAAGTAGCTTGCTTGGATTTTGCAGCATTGGCCGAGAAACGAGAGATGAATTCCATGAGCTCCTTTTTCTTTTCTTCGGCTTTTTTGTTTTTGTCAGCACGCTGACGCGCAGCAAGTTGTGAAGACTGGTACCAGAAAGTATAGTTACCTGTAAAGAGGTTGAGTTTGCTAAAGTCGATGTCACAAATGTGGGTACAAACGGTGTCAAGGAAGTGACGGTCGTGCGATACAACAATAACGGTGTTTCTGAAATCGAGTAGGAAGTCCTCGAGCCAAGAAATGGTTTTGAGGTCGAGGTCGTTGGTAGGCTCATCGAGAATGAGTACATCAGGGTTACCAAATAAAGCCTGAGCTAAAAGCACGCGTACTTTGAGGTCATTGGAAAGTTCTTCCATGAGCAAATAATGCTTGGACTCATCGATACCGAGGTTGCTGAGTAGGGTAGCAGCATCTGTTTCCGCATTCCAACCTTCGAGGTCGGCAAATTCCCCTTCGAGCTCAGCGGTTTTCATGCCGTCTTCTTCTGAAAAATCTTCTTTGGCATATAAGGCGTCTTTTTCAACCATGATTTCATACAAGCGCTTGTGGCCCATGATCACGGTTTGTAATACCTGGCACTGGTCAAACTCAAAGTGGTTCTGTTTCAAAACCGCCATGCGCTTGCCTGGTTCGAGTTCTACACGCCCAGTGGTCGGGTCTTGGTCTCCGGTAAGGATCTTCAAGAAAGTTGATTTACCTGCACCATTGGCACCGATGACGCCATAGCAATTGCCATTGACAAATTTTACATTGACTTCGTCAAATAAGACGCGTTTACCAAATTGGAGGGAGAGGTTTTGTACCGAAAGCATACTGGAAATTTTTGCGCAAAGATACGCAAAAGAAATCAGCTATTCGAACAGGTGTAGATGAAGGCCGGCGGGAAGTTCAAGACAGTGTAATCAATGGATACCTTCGAAAAATATTTACCGTATAATTTTTTCAACCCTCGAGAGTATTGAAATTGGATGAATTTACCGTCAGATTGTAAGCTTGAAATGCAACTTGTTAGAATTTGATCGCGAAGTTCTTTGGGGAAATTCGAAAGTGGCAGCGACGAAACGATGTAGTCGGCTTTGTCGATTCCGAGCGCATTGAGGTAGTCTTTGATTTCAGTAGCAGAGCCGTGAATCAGCTTGAGCTGAGGAGCTTGAATTTGTTTTTCAAGGTTTTTGAAAAAGGCTTCATTGAGCTCAATGACCAGCAGTTGGCTGTCTTGTGGCATGGCTTTGAGGAGTGCTTTTGTAAAAACACCAGTGCCGGGGCCTAATTCAACGACTACTTTGCTTTTGCTGAAATCTATGGGAGCGAGCATTTTACCGCTCAGAAAACGCGAGCTAGGCAGCACAGAGCCCACCATGCGGTTGGCTTTGAAAAACTCTCTTAAAAAAGACCTGCGCGACATCTGTTAGTCTACTAATGAAGCGAGTTCGCCTCGGATGACACCCCTAATTTGACCTTGAAGTTGGGTGTTGTTGAACGGGCTAAAACGCAGTTGTTCAGCTTGCATATTTGCTTCATAAGGCATGCTTGGGTCAAAGAGCGTCAGTTCAGCAACTGCACCTGGCTCAATGCAAGTAGGCGCTATTCCGAGTACTTTGCGCGGCCCGGTTGTTAAGGCAGGTAAGATATTTGCTAAATCGGTTGGTTTGTGTGTATTGAGTGCGGCAAAGAAAGTCTCGAGTTGTGGTGCTCCAAAGTGTGCGAGGTCGAATTCGAGGTCCTTTTCTTCGAGATCGCCAGGTCGGTGATCACTGACAATGGCATCGATGGTGCCGTCAATTACACCTTCCCAAAGCGCTTTTTGATCAGTAGCGGTGCGCAATACCGGAAGTACCTTGTAGCGGGTGTCGAAGCCAAGCATGGCACTTTCTGTAAAACAAAGATTCATAAGGTGGACATCTGAAGTGACGTCTAGCCCCTCGTTTTTGGCTTTGCGTACCAAATTAACTGCTTCTGCAGTACTAAGGCCACTGAGGTGTAATTTGCCACCAGTATAAGCCAAGATGCGCAAATTGCGCTCCACTTCAATGATTTCTGCCAAATGCGGATCGGCTTTGAGCCCGGTGCGGGTAGAAGCTTGCCCTTCATTGACTTGTCCTTTGGCGCCTAAAGCAGCATTGCGTGAAAAAACACTAACGCGTCCACCGAAGTCTCGGGTGTACAGCAAAGCGCGCTGTAAAATTCCGGCATTTACTGCATGTGCATCGTCGGTGAACAGACGCACACCATGTGTATAAAGTTCGTAGAGTTCTGCGAGTTCCTCGCCGTTCAAACCTTTGGTAAGTGCACCATTGACCCCTAAGAAAGTAGTGGCTCCTTGTGCTTTTTGCTGGGCGTAAGTCACCTGACCTTTGTTCTCCATGACAGGCAGGGTACCCGGTTGGATATAAACTTGAGTGAAGCCTCCTAAACTGGCGATATCTAAACCATTTTGGATGGTTTCTTTGTGTTCGTAACCAGGATCACAGAAGTCAGCTTTGAGGTCTATAAAACCTGGTGCCACACAAAGTTCAGCAGAATTCACTTGTAGTGC
>JAURHO010000114.1 GCA_030833265.1 Crocinitomicaceae bacterium
AGTTATGGCGCCATCAAACAAGTTAGTTATCAGCATTATACGGTAGATGTCAGCGATGAAATTCAGCCTTTTTATCTAGAGACACTCCTGAAAAAAGAGTTTTATGCGCAAGATATTCAACAAGACTTTTTATTTGGGATCTATGACTGTTTCTTAGACTCTATTGAACTTTCGGGCCTCATTCGTTTCGACAAAGATTCTATTTATGCCAAGCAGCAAGAACCGCTAAAAGACATCACCCCAGAGAGCCTCAACCTCACGAAAGACGGCCATTATTTTACCGTATTTTTCCCGAATCTCAAACTCGACAAAATTGAGGCTGCATCTAGCTTTTCTCCTATTGCCTATCTTTTAATTGTTGTGGTATTTGTGGTCGTGTTTTTTGCTTTTAGTTTGGGTATTATCATTCGACAAAAACGCCTTTCAGAAGTGAAGAACGACTTCATCAATAACATGACCCACGAGCTCAAAACTCCGATCTCTACAATCAGTTTGTCCAGTGAGTTATTATTGCGACTCGAATTTCCTCAAGATGAAGAAAAGATGCGCAAATATGCCAGTATCATCTATAAAGAAAATAAGCGCCTTGAAAAACAAGTTGAGCGCGTTTTGAATATTGCCAAATTAGACAAAGACAAGGTTATTCTCAACAAGGAAGAGGTAGATTTAATTGCCGTTCTCGAGGAAGTGAAAGAAAATTTCAATTTCAACCAAGCTCAAGGAGGCGGTCAAATCTTTTTGGATCATGCCGAGCAACAAGCCCTTCTTCATGCCGATCCTGTGCATCTTACCAACGTATTGTTCAACTTAGTGGACAACGCCGTCAAATATTGTAAGTTAAGCCCTGAAATTCACATGTCTGTTCAAGCAGAACGCGAAGGCTATCGCATCGAAATTCAAGACAACGGTATTGGTATTCGCAAAGATGATCAAAAACTAATTTTCGACAAATTTTACCGCGTACCGACCGGAAACATCCACGATGTGAAAGGTTTTGGCCTTGGGCTCTACTACGTAAAGCTCATTGTAGACGCGCATCATGGAAAAATTGATGTGCGCAGCAACCCAGATAAGGGAACCACTTTTAGTATTTGGTTACCGCTGCGCTGATTTCTTGGGCTTGGTTAACACGGCATCAGGCTGCGGAAAAAGCCCTTTTCGTGTAAGCGTTTTTGCTTTGGAGTCCAAAACAAGTACCTCCTCAATACCTGAATCTTCTCGATCAAGTCTGATTTCCAAGGTGCTTTCTTTCTTAATGACTACATAAGAGTTTTTGTAGCAATATTTCCCGATTTTGAGTTGCAAACTATCTTTATCAATCGACAACTCCAAAGCCTGACTTTTGACCGAAACTTCTTTGGACCCAATTATGGCATTGTACGACGGGATTTCGCCTTTATATAGCCCTCGGTATTTGCGCTTCAGCTTGGTAGTTTGTGCGGTAGCGAAGGAAAACGAAGCAAGTAGAAGCAAGCAACTGAGTAAGCGAATCATCTTAAAAAATTGTTTATCAGGGCTAAAATAATTACTATTTTCGTAGTGCGTAAATTTTACAGACCAACATGAAACAATACCACGACCTTTTGCAGCATATTCTAGACAACGGCGTCAAAAAAGAAGACCGCACCGGAACGGGTACTATTTCTGTTTTTGGCTACCAAATGCGCTTTGATCTTGCTGAAGGCTTTCCATGTATCACCACCAAAAAATTACACCTGAGGTCTATCATTCACGAACTTTTATGGTTCTTGAAAGGTGAAACAAACATTGCCTACCTCAAAGAAAATGGCGTGAGCATCTGGGACGAATGGGCCGATGAAAATGGAGAACTAGGGCCTGTTTATGGTTCGCAATGGCGCAGTTGGCCAGCTCCAGATGGACGTCATATCGATCAAATTACGCAAGTCATCGATCAAATCAAAAATAACCCAGATTCCAGACGCATGATTGTCTCTGCCTGGAATGTTGGCTTGGTTGACCAAATGGCGCTTCCACCGTGCCATGCTTTCTTTCAATTTTATGTGGCCGAAGGTAAACTCAGTTGTCAGCTTTACCAACGCAGTGCCGATACTTTTTTAGGAGTGCCATTTAATATTGCTTCTTACGCTTTATTAACCATGATGATGGCTCAGGTCTGCGGGCTCCAACCCGGAGAATTTGTGCATACTTTAGGCGATGCGCACCTTTACAGTAATCACATCGAGCAGGCGCAATTGCAACTGACCCGCGATTTCAGACCGTTACCCACTATGCGCATGAACCCTGAAATCACTAATCTATTCGATTTCAAATACGAAGATTTCGAATTGCTCAACTACGATCCGCATCCGCATATCAAAGCAGCTGTTGCCATATGATCGACAGCCTTTCACTCATTGCTGCCCTCGATGCAGAAAACGGCATCGGAAAAAACAACGACCTCATGTGGAATTTACCCTCCGACATGCGTTTTTTCAAAGACACGACCAAAGGGCATGTCGTCATTATGGGCCGTAAAAACTACGATTCTATTCCAGAAAAATACCGCCCACTTGCTGGCCGTACCAATGTTGTTTTAAGCAGAAAAAAAGACTTCGAAGCCCCAGATTGTTTGGTGTTTGATTCTTTTGAAAGCTGTTTGTCTCAGCTAGAACTCGCTCCCGAGCAAAAAGCTTTCATCATTGGAGGTGCAGAAATTTACAAATTAGCACTTGAGTCTGGCTTAGTAAAGGAAATGTTCTTGACGCACATTGACAAAACTTATGGTGCAGATACCTTTTTCCCGAATTATAATGGGCAGCACTTCCAAAAAACCTGTTTATTCGAACAAGCCATTGACGAAAAGCACGAAGCAACTTTTAGGGTGTATCGTTATGAATTGAGCTGAGCCAACTGTGCTACAGCCAAGAGAGCCGCTGTTTCTGTTCTTAAACGAAAATCACTCATCTTTATGGCCTGATAGCCATGTTTTTGCGCCAATGCTACTTCAGCAACAGAGAAATCGCCTTCTGGTCCAATCAAAAATACCGCTCTATCTTGAAGCTGATGCATGTCTTGCTTTGGCCCCTCATAACAATGACCAATATATCCATTGGGGTTTGCTTGAACAAAATGGTTAAATGGTTCTAGATCAGTGATTTCTGGCAAATAAAAGCGTTTAGATTGCTTCATGGCCGAAACGGCAATTTTATGCAAGCGATCTAAGTTGATGTGCTTGCGTTCATTGTGGTCACAACTTAAAAAACTCAGTTTACTCAGACCTATTTCGGTAGCTTTTTCTAAAAACCACTCAATGCGATCCATGTTTTTTGTAGGCGCCATTGCAATATGCAATTCAGGCGTTTTGGGGTGTTCGATCGTTTGAAGAATTGCAAGTAAACGCGCTTTGGTTGCGCATCTTGAATTTGACAAATGGCTTCGAGACCTCGACCGTTGATCAGACGAATTTCAGCACCTACTTGCATTCTTAATACTTTGACAGAGTGCTTCGATTCATCTTCATTGAGTTGAAAATGTGTCAGGTGTTGCTCAAAATCAGGGGCAAAAAATACACTCATGTATAGAGAATTTGAAAAACCATTTCTTTGAGCAGTTCGCCCTGATCCATAGAGCTATTGCCAACGCCTTTGGCCTTGAGATCGTAGTCGTGGAGTAGCGCAATGATGGCTGCGATTTTTCGGGGATCGTAGTTTTGTCTGGCGTTGAGCAGTTCACCTGCAACAAAAGGATGCACGCCAACTGCACTAGCGATCGCTTCTCGACTCTTGTTAGGCAAGAAATGAATGCGCATCAATTGAGAAAACAACTTAAAAAGTGACGGAATGATCACGATGAGGTCTCCAGCTTTGGGGTTGTATTCAAAGTATTGTACAATCTTAAAAGCCTTTTCAGCTTGCTTGTTGGAAATGGCATTGACCAATTCAAAAACGTTGTAGTCTTTGGAAATACCGATGTTCTTTTCGATGTCTTGCTCGGTAATGGTCTGATTTTGACCCAGCACAATTTGGAGTTTGTCGAGCTCATTGACAATACGGCCAAGATCAGAACCTAAATATTCGGCTAATAGCATCGTGGCCTTCGCATTGACCTGCATGCCTTTGGAACGGACATATTTTGAAATCCATTCTGGAAGTTGGTAATCTCTGATTTTGTCTGATTTGTAGACATGACCCAATTTAGCAAAGGGCTTGAGGAGCTTTTTTCGGGCATCAAAAGCCTTGTTTTTGTAGCAAACTATAAATACCGTTGTGGGTGTCGGTTGCTCAACATAGGCTTCGAGCTCTTCGATTTTTTTAAAATCTTGAGCTTCCTTTAAAATCACGAGGCGCCTTTCAGCCATCATGGGATACGATTTCAATTCACTGATCAAAGCCAATAAATCGACATCTTTCCCATATAATATAGTCTGATTAAAATCGCGTTCGTGATCTTGAAGCGCGTGTTTTTGAATTTCCTCAGCAAGCATGTCTATGTAATAAGACTCTTCCCCATGTAAAAAATACAAGGGTTTGAACTGCTGCTGCTGAACTTCTTTAAGGATTACGCTTGGTTCCATTCGTGTTTTTCCCAGATTTGAACCAATTCAACTAAGGTATCAATGGCCTTTTCCATGTCTTGAACACTGACGTATTCTAATTTAGAGTGAATGGCCATCTCTCCTGTAAAAATATTTGGACAAGGCAGCCCCATAAATGACAAACGAGAGCCATCGGTACCACCTCTGATGATATTGCGCTTTGGTGTAAGACCAGCGCGCTTCATGGCTTCTTCAGTGTAGTCACTGACAAAAGGATACGCAACCAATATTTCTTTCATATTGCGATACTGCTCATGAACTTTCATTTCAAATCTGCTTCCAGGGTGGGCAGCCACAACTTGCGCGGCAAGGGCCTCAAGCTGTTTCGCGTATGGCTCGAGTTTAGTCGTGTCATGGTCTCGGATGATGAGCTGAACACTTGCCTCTTCTAGACCTCCGGTAATAGCTGTTGGATGCACAAATCCTTCGCGACCTGCCGTTGTTTCAGGAGACCAAGTTGAACTTGGCAACGCGCTGACAAATGCCGAGGCCAATTTGATGGCATTGATCATTTTGCCTTTTGCATATCCAGGATGCGCACTAACACCATCAATTACAATAGTGGCAGCGTCTGCACTAAACGTTTCATCTTCAAATGTTCCAACCTCTCCACCATCAAGTGTAAATCCAAAATGAGCACCCACTTTTGATAGGTCTAATTTTTCGGTACCTCTACCTACTTCTTCATCGGGTGTAAATAAAATTTTAATGTCGCCGTGTTTAATAGCTGGATGTGTCATTAAATAATGCGCCATATCCATAATAATTGCTACACCACTTTTATCATCGGCTCCAAGTAATGTTTTGCCGCTAGCTGTAATTATTGAATTCCCAATATGACGCTTTAAATAAGGATACGCTTCTGTGGTGATTACCTGGCTATTGTCGTCAGGCAAAATAATGGGCGCCCCTGTGTAATCTTTATGCAGTATGGGTTTTACGCCTGTACCACTGCAATCGGGCGCTGTATCTATATGACTACAA
>JAURHO010000011.1 GCA_030833265.1 Crocinitomicaceae bacterium
TCTTATTGTGTAACAATGACCAACTCGTCTTTGATCATTCGGCCACAGACCCTGATGGTGACCAACTTATTTATTCTTTGGTTACACCGAATGCAGGCGCTAATTCAAACAGCCCACAACCCTTACAAATGCCACCACCGCCTTATTTTCCGGTAACTTGGCAACCAAACTTCAACGCCCAAGCGCCACTAGGCCCTGGTTCATCCACGATCATTCATCCCAATACTGGCATGCTAACGGTCAACCCAAATTTGCTTGGATTATTCGTAGTAGGGGTGCGGGTTCAGGAGTATCGCAATGGCCAACTCATCGGGGAAACCGTCCGCGACTTCTTGTTTAGAGTTTTTGACTGCAATATTCAATTGGCCGCAATTCTACCTGCCCAAGATCAGCTACCGACATTCAATGGTTATTGTGATGGCCTAACTGTCAACTTTGAAAACAATTCATTTGGTGGCACCACTTATGCTTGGAATTTTGGTGTGCCTAATACCACTTCAGATCAAAGTACTTTGTTTGAACCGAGCTATACTTTCCCTGCTCCAGGTTCTTACACGGCTCAATTGATTGTTAATCCCGGAAATAGTTGTACAGATACGGCATACATCGATATCGTTGTCAATAATCCGCTGACGCCTAGTTGGTCTGCACCAGACTCTTTGTGTCAAAGCCAAGCGCTCGTGACCTTCAATGCGCAAGCCAATGATCCAACTGCTACTTTTTCCTGGACCCTTCCAGCTAGCGCCTCCGTGGTTCAGGCACAGGGCGTTTCAGTGCCTAATATTTCTTTTGGTCAGCCGGGATATCAAGTTGTAACCCTAGATGCGCAAACAAGTTTTTGCCAAGCCACCTACACGGACTCGATCTTGATATTTGGGGACCCAATAGCGGACTTTGTTGTACCCAATCAGGTGCAGTGTTTGGGCTACACCATTAGCTTTACCAATAGTTCTCAAAACACGTTCAATTATGCTTGGGATTTTGGCTTCGGGCAAACCAGTACTCAGGTTTCACCAACGGTTACTTTTCCAGCTCCTGGCAATTATCCGGTTACACTCATCGCTTCAAGTACAGGCGCCTGTACCGACACCATTTCAACCTTAGTTCCGATTCGAGAGCCCATCATTTTAAGCATGACGCATTCAGATTCGCTTTGCATCGATTTTGCCTATGCTTTTGACGCCCAAGTAAGCGGCCCAACCGGCACGCAATATTTTTGGAATTTCGGCCCCAATGCCACTCCACAAACAAGCACCCAACTAACAGGTAATCAAGTTAACTTCCTTCAAAACGGACTCCAGTTAGTTCAGCTCATTGGTCAAAACCCAGAATGCACAGATACCTTAACTGAATTAGTAAGGGTTTTTGGTCATCCTTCGATTGACTTCATTTTTTTAGAGGCGCTTCAATGTGCGCCCTCAATTGCCCAGTTCATCAACCTGAGTCAGACAGAAGTACCCACACAATTCATATGGAATTTTGGGGATGGCACGAATTCACAAGCCTTTAATCCAACGCACATTTACACCACGCCAGGTAATTATACAGTGTCGCTTACACTTCAAGAACAAGCAGGATGTTTGGACACCTTGTTTATGGCGCAGCAAGATTTAATCACTGTACATCCCAGACCTCAAGCGGGTTTCACGGTTAATCCTGAAGAGGTTGATGTGTGTACCAATCAGGTCACTTTTACGAGTCAAGCAGTTGGTGCAACAAGCTTCGCCTACTATGTTGAAGACCGCGGTTTTGATTATCATGACGCCAATTTTACGCATGCATATCATACAAGCGGCACCGATTTTCCGATGCAAGTTGTCGCTAATGTTTTTGGCTGCACCGACACCGCATATGCTCAGGTTGAGGTCGCGCCATTTAGTATTTACGCACCAAATACTTTTATACCAGATCAAAACGGTAGAAATGATGTTTTCAAGGTAGTGACACACTTTGAGGTTTTTGAATGTACCCTAAAGATTTACAACCGTTGGGGAGAATGTGTGTTCGAGACCGATAATTTGTCCAATGGTTGGGATGGTACTTACAAGGGTTTAGACTGCCAAGATGGGCAGTATAATTATGTGCTTAAATTCAAGCCGTGTCATGAACCGCAAATCATGCGTCAGTATGAAGGTGTGGTAAATCTATTGCGCTGATGAATTGCGCAAAACAAAATTCTGGCCCAAATATACTTTTCTAACCTGTTCGTCTGCGGCAAGTTCTTCAGCCGTCCCTGACTTCAAGATTTTACCTTCAAAAAGCAGGTAGGCGCGGTCTGTTATGGAGAGCGTCTCTTGTACGTTATGATCGGTGATCAAGATGCCGATGTTTTTTTTGCGCAGATCAGAAACGATACTTTGGATATCTTCAACTGCAATAGGGTCTACGCCCGCGAAGGGCTCATCGAGCAATACAAACTTTGGATCAGTAGCTAATGCTCGGGCAATTTCTGTGCGTCGTTTTTCCCCGCCTGAGAGTCGGTTACCTAAATTTTTTCGAACGTGCGTTAAGCTAAATTCTTCAAGGAGCTGCTCGAGTTTTTCAGTCCTTTCTTTAGGCTTGAGTGGCCCCATTTCAAGAATGGCCATAATGTTGTCTTCAACACTCAATTTTCTAAATACAGAAACTTCTTGTGGTAAATAGCCGAGGCCTAATTGCGCGCGTTTGTACATGGGGTATTTGGTGATGTCCGTCTGATCTAAAAAGACCGTTCCAGAATCTGGTCTGACGAGCCCAACCATCATATAAAAAGAGGTTGTTTTACCCGCGCCATTTGGACCAAGCAAACCAACAATTTCACCCTGATTGACTTCAATACTAACACCATCGACAACCTGACGACCTTTGTATGACTTGCTGATATTTTCTGTTGAAAGCTTCACTAGAACGAAAGTACTAAAAATTCAAGGAGTATCGGGCACGGATACCAAGTGGGCTAACACCAGGAATTTGATGGGTGGCCCGATAAACTAAGTCTACACGAAATACCTTCAAAATATTTTCAACGCCGACAGCCAATTCAACATACGGAATGCCATTGAAAGGCCGTACAAAGGTAGGAATCAGGAGCTCTTGTTGATGAATATCGGATAAACTCCCTAGCATAAATCTTTCTGTAGTGACCAGTCTGAACTTCGTTTTGTTTAAGAGCGGAATGCGGTCAAAAAATAAACCTTCCCAATGATTCTCAACAAAACCAACGACGTAACGGTCACTGATGAATTCAATAAAGTTCACCATATTGAAGGTGCTGGTTAGAAGCCATAAAGATTGGTTGCCTTCGTGTACCTTTAAGAAAGGATAAGCTGTATGCCCATTAATATAGCCTAGCGTAAAGCCATAGCGCATGCGTCCTAAGACACCAAGCTGGGTATTGTGTTCAAACTGAAATTCAAATCTTTGGTAATTGTAGCCGCTACCCAAAATATTTTTCATCCCAATAATGCTTTGAAACGACAAAATTGGATAAGCAGACCTGAGAGCTGTGCGGTCAAAAGAGCCCGATAAAAACTCTTCATCTTTTGTCCAACGGATGCGGGTAGTCCACTCAGCAGTGGTAATTTGATTCAAGTTAACTGTATCAAAATCAATGATTTTCTGATAAGTAGCCAAGCCCAAAGGCGTATAATTTTTCCATTCAAAAGCGCCATACAAGATGAGGTCTTTTTTGACATCCTTCTCAAGACTCAGACCTGCTTTTTGAACGAAAGTCAACTTATCAAAAGGCGCAGTACTGAAGAAAGTAGCAAATGAAGTCCCCATAGAGGCTGCAGTCGGCGATTGTCCAATTTGTTCGATGTCATAACTGTAGTAGCCGATGAGCATCCCACGCTTTTTTGGGGTAATGTTGTAGCGAACGCGAATGCTGTATTTAAATTTTTCGTCGCCGAAGCCATAGGCAAGGCGGCCACCTAATTCGAGTCTTTTTGAGAAATCATTGGAGGTTCTGAGTGCTAAAGCGACCCTGAATTTTTCGGCTGGGTTCATGCTCAGCAAAGAGGCTGCAGATCCGATTTCAATTTTATGAATCGGCCAGTATCCGGTAGTTGCAAAATAGGTGAGTTTGCGCATGTTTTGATAGAAGGGCTGTGCTTCTAAGGAGTCAACCATTTCTTGGATGCGCAGCTCTTTGGTAGTGAGTGCTTGCGGTCGCAGCGCTTCCCACTCTTCTTCACTTCGATTTTTGGCATTTTCCAATACCTCTACAGCATTAGCTGATCGATAAAAAGTTTCGTCATATGGTTGGTTGATGACAAACCCACTTCTTTTACTGTATTTGCGGCCAATCAAACCAAGAAGCTTACTTTTTTCAGTGGCTTTAAAAGAAATCACCATGCGTTCTTCGGTAAGCATCCAGACTTCCTTTTGAACTTGTTCAAAGCGGTGCTCAAAATAAAATTGATCGATGTAGTTGAGGTTGGCGGCATCGGCAATTTGAGCTGATATTTGTTTAACTGCGTAGGTAGTATCGTGAATCCACATGTGCCCCACAAAGACTAAATCGCCTGTTCGTTTGGGGACAAAGCGCAATTTATAACACCAATCGGAGCCAATGAAGGTTGAATCGTCTAGGTAGAAATTGTAATAGGAGCGCGCATAAGTTGCAAGTGGACTGATAAAAGACTTATTGAACAAGTCATAGATGTTGTCATAAATATTCAAATCGAGGTACATGTCGCCCAAAAACTGGGTCATTTGCATGTTTTCTACACCCGTAATTTGAGTGGCGCTAACTACTTCTTTTTTGATCTTGGGGTCTTTGCGGTAATAATAATCAGAAACACTTTCTGAAAGGATCACGGGCAACAGTGCTTTTTGAATGCTGTCGGTTTCCATGTAATCTTTAACAAGCCCCACTTTTTCGATGACATCGCGATTCAATAAACTTGAGTCTAGGTTATTGACATCGAGTTGGATCTTGTTGTATAGGTGGTATTCGTAGGCACCCAGCTTTTCTTTGTTGTTGACCTCTTTGAAGTTGACAACACGTTTGTGTAATTGGGCACCACGTGTTTCTTTGGGCGCAACCAAGACAATCTCAGCTACATCTTTATCTTGGGTCTTGAGTTTGACATTGATTTCTTGCCCTTGATCTTTTTGAACTGCCCGCTTCACGGTTTGATACCCGAGCAGTCTAAAAACCAATGTATCAGTAGCGTAGTAGGTGCTGAGTTGGTAAAAACCTAAAGAGTCTGATTTTGTACTGATTTTACTGTCTTGATATTGAACTAATACAAAACCAACAGGATCACCTTTTTGGTCGGTAATTCGGCCAGAGACTATGGTTTGTTGCGCAATTAATTGAAAACAGAGCAGGTTGAGGAAAAGCAGAACAATCCGTTTCATAGAATTATTTTTCTTCTTTTTCTTCTTGTTTGACAACACGTTTTGCAACAAGAATGCTGATTTCAAAGAGTAGGTATATGGGAATGGTTACGATTATTTGAGAAATGACATCTGGAGGAGTAATGACGGCCGCTAAAATCAAAATGACCACAATAGCGTGCTTGCGGTACTTAATGAGGAAATCAGGGGTGAATAAGCCAATCTTGACAAGTAAGAAAGTGACAATTGGGAAGAGGAAAAACAAACCTGTATAAAACACAGTAGACAGCACCGTACTCATGTAAGAAGCGATCGTGACATCGGTCTTGATTTCAGGCGTAATTTGAAATGCGCCAAAAAACTGAACGCTTAATGGTGCTACAACATAATAGCCGAAAAGTATCCCAGAGAAAAAAAGTACACTCACGTAAAAGACAATGCCTCTGGCCATCTTCCTTTCGTTTAACTTCAGTCCGGGTTTAACAAATGCCCACAGTTGATAGAAGATATAAGGAAATGCCAAGACTACGCCACCCATAATGCTCATCATGAGTGCATAGGAAAACTGACCTGAAAGGGTCGTACTTTGAAAATCGATGTGAATTTGGTCGACGCATACGCCCAAGTACTCGCAAAGTAAGCGAAAACTAATAAAGTCAGGTTTAACCATATTGAGAAAGATACCCTCCATGATTTCACGCTGATAAACCCAAATGACACATGCAAATACGATGACGGCTATGGCCGCGCGTAGTAAACGCCACCTGAGTTCTTCTAGGTGATCTAAAAATGACATTGGTTTATCCTCAGACATAGTGCAAAATTAATGAATTATTCAGCATAAGCAGCTATTTGAAGAACAACGTAAAACGTTTACGATGTAGTAATAGAACTTTGTATCATCAAAACGACGCGCTATGAACAAGACTTTTAAAATTCAGCACATTTGGTTTAACAACCAGGATTCAGATGTAAGTATCTCAGGCCTTATGCAAGACGATGTCTTGTTTTACGAGACAAAGCTTGTGATCAAGATGTCAAGACTAAATGGGGTCATTAGCAACTTGCAGAAAGCAACGGGGCTAGAAGTGAGCGATTTTATGTGTAGATACGAATTTGGATTCATTACAGAATACCAAATTAGTTTCCCTGAGGAGTTACAAGAGGCCTTGAGCATTGACGAGCTTCTTGGAGATCAAGAAGGCGTGCTCAAAAAAATTGTAGCTTAATTAAGGCTGGATATAAACGGTCTCTTCGTTGATCGTTTCTGGCTCAATTTTAATGATGCCTTGACCAACTTTGTTGCCTTTTTGCGCCTTGATATCAAGAACTGCTACTCCAGCTTGCCCAAGTTGATAAAGTTCGTTGTAATTGAAACTTGCCAATCCATTTGCATTGGTATATGCGGTGTCATAGACAGCAACTTGTTGGGGCGTACTTTGTGTGTTGGTGCCGTAAAGCACAACCATTGCATTTGAAACACTTGCGTTGGTTTCATCTTTTACATAAATGTGAGCGATGGTGTCTAGTTTCTTACGACAAGAAGTCAAGGAAACTAAAGTAATAGCGGCGAAAGATAAGAGAATGAACTTTTTCATGAGTGCTTCTTAGTTGGGTAAGTAGATGGTTTCAACAGCAGTGGTGTGCACTTTGGCACGAGTGTATCCGTAAGCTGTTTTGTTGTTGTATTTGACAATGATGTCAAAATATCCGGTTTTGCCGTTTTCACCAGAAATGGCGAAGTATGGATCCATATCAAAGGTGGTAAAGCCCGAAGAATTGGTGTAGGTGGTGTCTACCCATTCTAAAGTGGCTGGCTCAGACTGAAGGTCACCAATAATGATGACTTTTGCGCCGTCAATGAGTTGGTTAGATGAAGAGCGGACAAATACTTTGATGACCGCAGGATCTGTGGGCTCACAGCTACCTAAGATAAGGAGCAATGAGACGGCGAGTAGGCTAGTTAGTATCGTTTTCATAGGTTTCGAATGTCCCAAATTTACAGTTATTTTTCAAATTTTAAAACTTCAAGCCCAGCACTTTATTGTAAGGTGAGCAATACTTGGTTGCGTTGTTCTTCTTTAATTTCAGCAATGACTGAACCCGTGAGCCCAAAATAAAAGCCATTTACTTTAATAATCATGACTCCAATCTGGCCCGGTTTGTAATATGAACTGAGGTCAAAATAGGCTTTACCTGAGGCATCTGTCGAAGTGCTGTCATCTATCGAAATGGCGTTGTGCGCTGTGTCTGTGGGCTCTGCCTTGAGCCAAACTTTAGCATTTGGCAAGATGGTTCCCGCATCCGTAATTACACTGACTTCCAAAGTAGTTGGTGCAGGTTCTTTACAGCTACTAAAAAGACCTAGTAGAACGATAAATCCTACAAAACCGATTAGTGCCGAACGCAGCAGCTTTTTTTTCTCGTACATTTGCATATAACCCATGACCAACAACTTAAACAAGTTGCGGCTTCAAAAGGTTACAATTTTGCTGCAGAAAAATGAATATCGAAGATTTATCCAAAGAGCTTTCATCGGTTGTCATCCAAAACGAAACCGAACTTGAACAATTTAGAATCCGTTTTTTAGGTTCCAAAAATATCCTAAAAGACCTCTATGCTGCCTTAAAAGACATTCCCAACGACCAAAAACGTGCCTATGGTCAACAAGTGAATGAACTCAAGCAAAAAGCAGAAGACATTTATGCATCGGCCAAAGCTGCCTTCTCAGTAAGTCAAAATCAATCCCAAAAAGAAGACCTCACCAAACCTGCAACCGATCCAAATGTAGGTTCGCATCATCCGCTTTCTTTGATACGCCGTGAGATTGTAGAAATCTTTAACCGCATTGGTTTTGTAGTTTCTGAAGGGCCTGAAATCGAAGACGATTGGCATAACTTTAGCGCATTAAATTTCCCACCCGAGCACCCTGCCCGCGACATGCAAGACACTTTTTTCATAGAAAAAGGCGAACAAGAATGGGCGCTGCGCACGCACACAAGCAGTGTTCAGGTGAGGGTAATGGAACAAGAAAAACCACCCATCCGAACCATTTCCCCTGGGCGTGTTTATCGAAACGAAGCAATTTCTGCACGCGCACATTGTTTCTTTCATCAAGTTGAAGGTTTGTATATTGATCAAAATGTGTCATTTGCAGACTTGAAGCAAACACTCTTGTTTTTTGCCCAAGAATTATTTGGTGAACAAACCAAAATTCGCCTCAGACCTTCTTATTTCCCTTTTACTGAGCCAAGTGCTGAGGTAGATGTTTCCTGCTCCTTGTGTGCAGGTAAGGGATGCAACGTTTGTAAATATACGGGCTGGCTTGAAATTATGGGTTGTGGCATGGTTGATCCAAATGTGTTGGACGCCTGCGGCATCGATTCGAAAACCTATAGTGGCTTTGCCTTTGGCATGGGAGTAGAGCGCATTGCTCAGCTCAAATATAGGGTTACTGACCTCAGACTTTATTCTGAAAACGACATTCGTTTTCTCAAACAATTTACTCCAGGGGTATCATGAGTTGGTTAGCACTTTCCGACTCAGCTCAATGGCAAGCTATTCAAAAAGCATCGTTTGAGCAGCCACAAGTAATTTTTAAACATAGCACGCGCTGTTCCATTTCAGCAATGGCAGAGCGCCGTTTTGAACAATCTGAGCTTTTCAAGAACAATCTTTTACCTTGCTGGCACCTAGATCTCATCAGCTTTCGATCTTTGTCCGATCAAATTGCCACGGACACACGTGTTCATCATGAATCTCCGCAATGTATCGTTATCCATAACGGTGAGGTAATTTATTCAGCCAGTCATGGTCTCGTTGACGCCTCAGACATTCTAGAAAAAATATAAGCATCTCCATGAAGAAAATTATCATTTGGTTATTGGTCATTGGTTTATTGGTCGGTTTTTTAGCACCACTTTTTACAAAAGATGACCTACAAGAACAAACAGCGGCGGCAACCTATGGCTTTAAAGAAAACTTGGCTACTGCTTATGGCCAAACCATAGCCCTACCCATTACTTGTTCCAACGAAGTGGCATCCATTACACTCAGTATTTCCGATTCAGTGGTTTTTGAAGTGAAGCAACCAAAGGCTAAAGAGATTTATTTTCTCGACACCAAAAAATGGAAACCAGGGGCTTATGTCCTTAATCTTGACACCAAGGAAAAAGGTGGTGAGACCTACTCAGAGCAACGCAACTTGCGCATTTTATCAGACCTCAAACCAGAACGTTGGTCTTTGAAATCAGTTAAAACTTTTCCACACAACACCAGCTCCTACACCCAAGGGCTAACTTTTTTAAACGGTCAACTTTTTGAAAGCACCGGCGACCCAAATCAGGATGGCAGCTCAATGGTTGCCCAAATGAATTTGACAACCGGAGAACCAATTAAAAATGGTTCCAATTCTACAAAAGTGAGTCTTGACGCTAGCAAATTTGGTGAAGGAATCACGATTCTAAATGGTGAGTTGTTTCAATTGACCTGGAAAAACCAGCAGTGTTTTGTCTATGATGCCTCAAGCCTCAAACTCAAGCGCGAACTTGCTTATGTTGGAGAAGGTTGGGGAATCTGTACTGACGGCCAACAATTGATCATGTCTGATGGCACAGAAAGAATCACATTCAGGGACCCAAAAACGTTTCAAACCCTTCGCACAATTGAAGTCTACACCAATGAAGGGCCGGTACCGCAACTCAATGAATTGGAATATATTGATGGTTATATTTATGCCAATGTTTACACCACGAATTACATTGCTGTAATTGAGCCTGTTTTAGGCCGCGTAATTGCCATAATCGACGCGACATCAATTGTCAATGAAGGAAGAGGTAGCGGAGAAGTATTAAATGGCATTGCATGGGAAGCGCAATCGAAAAAACTTTATGTGACCGGTAAATACTGGCCAAAATTACTTGAAGTCGTAATTCAAAAATAGAGCCTATGGACGCTTACAGAAAAGACTGGTCAGAAATTAAAAGCAATGACAGTTGGTCGATTTTTAAAATCATGGCTGAATTTGTTGAGGCCTACGATAAAATGGCCAAAGCAGGACCTTGTGTAGCCATCTTTGGATCAGCTCGAACGAAAGCAAATCACCCGCATTATATCAAAGCGGTCGAACTCGGTGAAAGACTTGCGGCTGCGGGTTACGGTGTGATTACTGGTGGCGGCCCTGGAATTATGGAAGCCGGCAATAAAGGTGCTAAACAAGGCGGCGGTGTTTCTGTTGGGCTCAATATTGATTTACCCTTTGAGCAATTTCACAACAAGTATATTGACCGCGATCATTTTTTAGAGTTTGATTACTTTTTTGTCCGCAAGGTCATTTTTGTCAAGTATTCTCAGGCCTTCGTAATTATGCCTGGTGGGTTTGGCACACTCGATGAATTTTTTGAAGCACTGACTTTAATTCAAACCAAGAAAATTGCCAGACGTCCCATCGTCTTATTCGGAGTCGATTACTGGAAGGGTCTTTTCGAATGGGTGCAGCAAACCATGCTAACCCAACAATATATTTCACCTTCAGACCTCGAGTTATTTAAACTGACCGACGACATCGATGAAGCAGTCCAGTTCATTGAAGACTTCTTTAGTTCTCATGCACTTTCTCCGAATTTCTAAGCATCTTTGTACATTCATTCTTTTCAAACTATGTTAGACAAGATCAAAAACATCCTCCGATTAGCCATCCCATTTGTGCGCACTAAGTTGTTTTGGAAGCACTTTGGCTTGGTAATCCTTTTTTATCTAATTGTGGTGTTCGGAACCATCCTTTATCTTGATTTTGCTACAAATCACGGTCAAAAAATCAGGGTTCCAAATTTTGTTGGCATGTCTGGTGAAGCCGCTAAAAATAAAATTGAAGAACTCGATTTAACCTATCAAATATTAGACAGCATCTATGACCCAACGCTTCCCGAGGGCACTGTTATAGAGCAATTGGTTGAACCAACCTCACTTTCATGGGTATATGTAAAATCGGGCCGCATCATTGGCCTCCGACTCTCAAAAAGAACGCAACTTGTCGAGATGCCGAGTCTAGTGCACAAGCAAGTACAGTTTGCACAAAGCATTCTAGAGCAGCGTGGTTTGCGATTTATTATTCAGTATCAACCGACCTCCGAGGCCAACGGCTCTGTCCTTGACCAGCGCTATAAAGGTCGTCGCATCAAGGAAGGAGAACGCTTACCAATTGGCGCGGTCGTTACTTTAATTGTCGGGCAAAATGATGAAGGAGAACCAATTCCGTTGCCAAATTTAATTGGCCTCACAATGTCTGAAGCGCAGTTCATTTTTGATACACTTGGGGTAAGTAGTTTCTCGTTTATTTGCCCAGACTGTCTGAATGGACAAGATTCATCAGCTGCCCGAATTTTTTCTCAGTCTCCAGAATATATTGAAGGAACTACCGTTTTTAAATCCACTCAATTTATCTTATCCATGCAAAAAGGTGGAGACGGTCAAAATCCTTAATTATGCGCATACAAATTGCTCTGTTGTTTTTCTTTATGGGTTCTGTTGCCTTTGCGCAAGGAATTGAAGTAGGGCCTGTTCTCAGAAATTTTCAGCTGCCTACCAAGCCAGTCCAACTTAAAAGCAGTACCAATCAAATAGACAGTACTTTTTACTACACTTCAGACACGCTTTCGCTGCCTTTTTTCGATGAGTTCTCCTCTGATAAGTTTCAAAAGTACCAGCAAGACTTCGCTGCACCCGGAATCACACAACAGGTTTTTTATCAGCTTTTAAATCCGCAAACGAATCAAGCCTTGGCTCAGAATGCCTCATTTACTGACCAAGCTACTTTCCGCAGAACTTTTGACGTGAGTTCGGGTACCTACACCGATTCAGTTTTCACGACTACTGCCGTCAAAGTAGGAGATTTCAGCGCCTTTCCAATCGTCTTTCAGACCCTAGACTTGTATCCACCTTATTACATCTATGACACCGTCGGAGTCCCAGACACACCAGACACAATTTGGGTTCAGAACCCAAGTTTTATTCAAGATCAGGCCACCATTTTCTTTGCAACACTCAATGATCCAAATGCGCTTTGGCTCGATTCCTATGCTTACCGAAATGACCGTTTTGCGGTTAATCCACGCTCACTTGGTGTCGTGACTTTTGATGGACTGGATGCCAATGGCTATCCTTATGCTATAGGCTCTTCGCTCACAAACACTGCAGACTACCTTCATTCAAAACCGCTAGACCTAAGCCCATATACAGCTGCAGATTCCCTCTACTTTTCATTTTTAGTACAGCCTCAAGGTTTTGGAGATTTACCTGAAAGCACAGACTCACTCATTCTAGAATTTTATGCCAAGGACCTCGATCAATGGATTTGGATTTGGTCCATGGCTGGTGACACCGTTCAACCTTTTCAGGTCGTACACATTCCGGTCCTCAATGCTCAGTTTTTCAAAAAAGGCTTTCAATTGCGCTTTAGAAATTATGGTGCGTTGTCAGGCTCACTCGATCATTTTCACATAGATTACGTGCATTTGCGCCCGCAATCTGATATTGCAGATACTTTGTTCAAAGATTTTGCTTGGGTTTACCCTATGAATACGCTTCTAAAAGACTACACTTCTGTACCGTGGGATCATTATAAAGGCAGTAGTGCCAATCATATGACTGACAGTCTTATGGTTACCATTCACAACGGCAGCCCAAATCCGGAAAACAACAGCACAGCTGGCTCCTTGTTTTATAGTTATAATGGTACATCAGTTGCAGGCGGTGGACTTTTGGGTTCAGTTCTTTCCAATGGCCAACTTAATTACGCACCTCAAACTACCTATACTTCTTTTCACGACATGACACCAATACCGTTTAACACCAATTATCCGGGTAATGAGCAAGTCTTCCGTGTAAAAGGAACTATTTCAGCACAATTCCCGAATTTAGGAATGAACGATACCACAGGATTTTATCAGACGTTTTTAAATTATTACAGCTACGATGACGGAAGCGCCGAAGCGGCATTTGGCCCAACCGGCACACAAGCGCGTTTAGCGGTTGAGTATAATGCGTATGAAGCCGATTCATTGGTGGGTGTTGCTTTTCATTTTGTGCCGTCGGTACACGACGTGAGTGCTAAATTGTTTTTAGTCAGTGTTTGGTCTAACGAAAATGGACATCCAGGTACGTTGCTCTATGAAGACGACGTCTTTTTCCCAAGATCTCCAATTTACGGTGATGACCGCAACATTTTTGTGAATTATTTCTTTACAGACACCCAAAAAGTAAGTGTCCCCACTTCGTTTTTTGTTGGTTGGAGACAACTTGATCCGGACCGTTTAAATTTAGGTCTCGATCGCAATATTAACCATTCTGAAAAAGTTCAATATAGTGTAGACGGCGGCTTTACTTGGTATACCTCACCTTTTGAAGGCTCAGCGATGCTCAGACCTATTTTCTCAACGGCTCTAGATGCAAGTTTAGGAATCAAAGAACCCGCTCTTGAAGCGCCAGTTTGGAGTTGTTATCCGAATCCGACATCGGGTCTTGTCAATATTGAATTACCGAGTCAGTTTCAAGGCAAAACAATTCAACTTTATAATATGCAAGGTCAGTTAATGCTACAGACCCAAGCTACAGTTTTGGATGCTCAAGGCCTTCCAAGTGGCATTTACTTTTTGAATTGTACAGGGACGAACCTTTCGCCGCTTAAATTAATTATCGAATGAGTGAAGACCAGCAACCAGACCTCGAACTAGAAGAAGCTGAAGCCGATCTTTTTGAACATCATAGATTTAAAGCCGATCCGGGTCAAGAAGTTGTCCGCATAGACAAATTCTTGATGGATCGAATGGCCGATACCTCCAGAAACAAAATACAAATTGCCGCCAAAAATGGAAACATCCATGTCAACGGCCAAGCAGTGAAGCAAAATTACCGGGTAAAACCAGGTGATGATATTGCTATTGTTTTACCGTATCCGGTCCGCGAAATAGAACTTATTGCCCAGGATATTCCGCTTGAAATAGTTTATGAAGACGATGATTTGTTGGTGGTGAATAAACCGGCAAATATGGTGGTGCACCCAGGCTATGGCAACTATAGCGGAACAATGGTCAATGCACTCGTTTTCCATTTCGACAACTTACCCACAAGACCAAAAGATTATTTTGGCCGCCCAGGGCTCGTACACAGAATAGACAAGCACACAACGGGGTTGTTAGTGGTCGCTAAAACTGAAATTGCGCTCAATGATTTAGCCAAACAATTTTACGACAGAACAACGGAAAGAAGATACCGCGCATTAGTTTGGGGCGACATCGAAGAGGGCGGAACCGTTACTGGTCATATTGGCCGTTCTTTGAAGAATCGCAAAGTCATGACGGTTTTCCCTGATGGTGAATATGGCAAACCTGCAATAACGCATTACAAAGTGATCGAGCGCTTTGGCTACGTTACGCTCATTGAGTGTAAATTGGAGACGGGCCGCACCCATCAAATTAGAGCGCACATGCAATATATTGGGCATCCGCTTTTTAATGATTTGGAATATGGTGGAGACCGCATTTTGAAAGGCACAAAATCTTCGGCTTATGAAAAGTTTATGGCCAATAATTTTGATTTACTTCCAGGGCAAGCACTTCATGCCAAAACACTCGGTTTCATCCAACCCACCACAAAAAAATATTTAGAGTTTGATTCTGAGCTCCCTACGGGGTTTGAGCGATTGTTAGAGCGCTGGAGAACCTATTGTTCGGATTTTAAATAAAATTTCTCTATTTTTGCTTTCCTTGGTATTGCCAAGTTAAAACTAAGCTTTATGAAACAACTATTCATTGTCGCCATTTTATCATTATTTTCAGTATCGGTAAGCTATGCTCAATCCCAGCCCGATCCAAAATTTGTGCGCCAAGCCAATGAAGTTTTTATTTCCGGAAACTATTTTGACGCTATTAATGTTTGTCAAGACGCCTACAAAAAATTAGGTTCTAGAGGCTCGCTCAGACAAAAAGGCGATATGGCCTTTAAAGTAGCTGAATCTTACCGTGCACTCGATATCTATGATAAAGCAAATGAGTGGTATGGTACCTGTATAGAGCTCAAGTACTTCGATGTCGTTCCTGAAGTTTATTACTACAAAGGTGACATGCAACGCATGATGAAAGACTTTGACAACGCACTCAAAAGCTACCGTGAATACAAAAGAATCGCACCCAATTCTCGTGCTAAAGAATTGGCCGATGTCATGATGGCCTGCGAAAAATACAAAGGTTTCGACGATTTTGAATCTTCAAAATTAGTCGTGAAGTCTGAAGTGAAAATCAACACCAAGCAAATGGACATGGCTCCTTCTTTTATGGATAAAAAAGGAAAAGTCATTGTTTTCTCATCTTCAAGAGACGAAAGCACAGGTGCCAAAAAAGATCCAATTTCTGGTGAAAAATACATGGACCTCTACGTTGCTGAATACGATGTAAATGGCAACCCAACAAATGTAAAATCCCTTGATACAAAAGGTGTAGTAAATACTACACAAAACGAAGGTTCAGCTGTTTTTGACTCTAAGCGCAAAGCGATCTTCTTTACACGCTGTCCGAACGCTGAAAAAATGGATCTCGGTTGTCAGATCTGGACTGCAGTTTACAGCGGTGAAGATTTCGAAGATCCGAAACTAATTAAACTAACTACTTCAGATACCATTTCAGTGGGTCATCCATGTTTATCCCCAGACGACCAAATGCTCATCTTTGCTTCTGACATGCGTGACAACGGCAAAGGAGAAAAATCTTTCGGTGGCCGTGACCTCTGGTATGTAAACTATGACAAGCGCAATAAAACATGGGATTCCGTTCCACACAACATGGGCGCTATGTTCAACACTGTTGGCAATGAACTTTTCCCTTCAATTGGTCCAAATGGCCAACTTTATTTTGCTTCAGACGGCTTACCAGGCATTGGTGGTCTAGACATCTTTGTGGCACAAAAAGAAGAAGGTGCCAACAAATGGACAGCTGTTAAAAACATGGGCTTCCCTTTCAATTCTCAAGCCAATGACTACGCCATGTCAGATTTCGATGGCAAATCAGGTTTCTTTACTTCTGAGCGCAAAACAACTTCTAACCAAGAGTATGCTCCAGACATCTGGAGTTTCAATACACCTCCAAACTTATTTGACCTCCGTGTTACTGTTTACGAGTCTGGTAAAAAAGCTAAAAAATTAGAAGGCGCTAAAGTTTATGTTACCGACGGAACTGAAAAGTGGGAAGGCGTTACAGATGCCAAAGGAAAAATCATTTGGAAAGAAAAGCCAGATAAAAAGAGTCGTTATATTGTTGCTGGTAAAGAATACACTTTAAAAGCTGAAAAAGAAGGCTACTACGAAGATAAAAAAGGTGCAAAAGTATCTACATTAGGACTTGAGCAAAGCCAAAGCTTCATGATCGAAATGCCATTATTGCCAGTAGGTGTGATCCGTACACCAGAGGTTCGTTACGTATTCGATCAGTGGGTTTTCATCAACGACGCAAGCTGTATGTCTTTAGACTCCCTTAAGTTCTTAGACAGCATGCTCAAAGAATATCCAAACATCACTATCGACCTCTTCTCTCATACAGATGCTCGTGGTGGCGATATTCGCAACCAAGTATTGTCTGAAAACAGAGCTAAAGCGGTTTATAAGCATTTAGTTGAAACTTGTGGCATCGACCCACGCAGAATCCGTCCTATCGGTCGTGGAGAAGCTGAGCCAGCAACTTGGGTTGACGAAAATGGCCAAACAGTGGTCCTTACTGAAGACTACATCAATCAGTTTAAAACCTCGGACAAAGCGAAGTATGAAATGCTTCATACAATCAACCGTCGTACAACTGCTAAAATTACCAGCACAACGTTTGATCCTGCTACTGCTCCGGCTCCAAACCCAGAGTATCAGAAGTTTAAACCTTTACCAAGACTTTAACAACAAAGGCGTCGGAAGACGCCTTTTCTTTTGAACTATGAGAAGGCTACTGCAAAAAGTTGTTTTTTTCTTTGAATTACAATCATTTGGAGTTTGCGAATGGTGGGCGAGGCGCTTAGGCATTCGCACCAACAAAGTCCGCTTAGGCTTCATTTATTTTAGCTTCATTGGCCTTGGTTCACCAGTGCTGCTGTATCTGATCATGGCCTGGATCCTCGAACACAAACATTATTTCAAATTTCAAGCGAAACGCAAACATTCAATCTGGGACCTATGAAAATCCTTATTACAGGTAGCAACGGATTATTGGGGCAAAAGGTCGTTGATCTTTGTCTTGAGAAAGGCCTTGACTTTTTAGCGACCTCAAGTGGCGAAAACCGTTATTCAGTATGCCCTGCGGCACAATACAAAACGTTAGACATCACGGATGAAGCCAATATTCAAATGGTTTTTGAAAGTTACCAGCCAACACATGTCATCCACACCGCAGCCATGACCAATGTCGATGCCTGCGAAGAACAGCCAGAAGCTTGTGACCTCATTAATCGCCAAGCGGTTTATATGCTGGCCAAAGCTTGTCAAGCACACAAGGCACATTTTCAATTGCTTTCTACTGATTTTGTCTTTGACGGGGAGGCAGGTCCATACAAGGAAACAGATACGCCGAATCCATTAAGCGTTTATGCAAGATCAAAGTTTGAAGCTGAACGCCTTTTGACGGAAATTAATGATTTGAATTATTCAATAGTCCGAACGATTATTGTTTATGGGCAAGGCGAGCAACTTTCGCGTTCGAATCTCATACTATGGGCCAAGGAAGCGCTCAGTACAGGAAAGCCTTTAAATATAGTCGATGATCAATTCAGAGCGCCAACATGGGCCGCTGATTTGGCTTGGGCTTGTGTTAGCATCTGTGAATTAGATCAAACAGGAATTTTTCACATCAGCGGCCCTGAGACCTTATCCATCTATGATATTGTTTTACGTGTTGCGGCTTTTTACCAATTGCCAACAAATCAACTCACCCGTCTTAAAAGCGACACTTTAAATCAGGCCGCTAAAAGACCCCCTAGAACAGGCTTTATCCTTGATAAGGCGCAACAAATTCTCAAATACGAGCCACATACCCTAGAGCAAACTTTTGCTTTGTTAAACTAGAAAAAATTATCTTTAACTAAATTAAACTATATACTATGAGCGTTTGGCGTAAGAAACCGGTTAGTCATTTTGAAAGAGACATGAAAAAAAATGACCTCAACAGAGTGTTGGGTCGTTGGGGATTAACCTCACTAGGAATTGGAGCCATTATCGGAGGAGGAATTTTTACCTTGACAGGTATTGCTGCGCATGACCATGCGGGCCCTGCTTTGGCTTTGTCTTTTGTAATTGCTGGTGTAGGCTGTCTTTTCGCTTCATTGTGTTATGCTGAGTTTTCCTCCATTCTTCCTGTTGAAGGCTCTGCCTATGCATATTCTTATGGCACAATGGGTGAGCTTTTTGCTTGGATCATCGGATGGAACCTTATTTTGGAATACATGATGGGTGCAACAACGGTTGCGGTTGCCTGGAGTGGTTATTTTGAAAAGTTGCTGCATCAATTTGGCATAGACCCACCGATGTGGCTGATGAATGACATGGTTACGGCTGCCGTGAAGGCTAAAGAGGCTGGAATACCAACCCCTGAATTTGCCTTTAATTTGCCAGCATTCTTAATTACTTGGGTGGTTACGGCTATCCTTGTCAAAGGAATTAAAGAAGCTGCTAAAACGAACAACATGATTGTGATTTTAAAAGTGGCGGTAGTGCTCTTTGTCATTTTTGTGGGCTTCTTCTTTATTGACACCAACAACTACCATCCTTTTATTCCAAAAGAAGTCATCAACCCAGATGGCTCTAGTTCTTTTGGTTGGTCTGGTGTAATTACCGCCGCCACAATTGTTTTCTTTGCTTATATCGGTTTTGACGCGGTTTCTACTCAAGCAGGAGAGGCGATCAACCCGAAGAAAGATGTGCCGTTTGCCATTATTATGTCCTTAGTAATTTGTACAGTGCTTTATATAGTAGTTTCATTGGTATTAACAGGAATGGTTCCATACAACCAACTTGACATCAAAGCACCAGTAGCCTCGGCATTTGAGGGCGTAGGCATGCCATGGGCAACGGTCTTAATTACCATTGCAGCCGTTGCGGGGCTTACCTCGGTAATGCTTGTCATGATGTTGGGTCAGACTCGTATTTTCTTAGGAATGGCTAAAGATGGTTTATTGCCATTTAACGTATTCGGTAAAATCCACGAGACCTACAAAACACCATTCAGAAGTACGGTTCTAGTCGGGGCTATTGTCTCCATTGTTGCCGCAACAACACCGATCAACAAAGTTTCTGAGATGTGTTCTATGGGAACGCTTTTAGCTTTTGCCATGATCTCTATCGCAGTTCTAATTATGCGCATCAAACAACCTGAACTTGAGCGTCCGTTCAAAACGCCGGCGGTTTGGTTTGTTGCAATAGCAGGAGCTTCTTTCAATTTCGGCTTAATGTATTTTGTGCGTCCTGATACATGGGTTGCCTTTATTGTATGGTCTACTTTAGGCCTTATCGTTTATTTCTTGTATTCGCGCAAGCACAGTCATTTAAACGATGTTGCTTTCGAAGAATCTTTGAAGGGCCACGATGCCATTGTCAATGCTTCTGAAGAAGATTAATGGCTGATCAGTCTTCAAAAAAACTCGGTCTGCTCGATGCCACTTTATTGGTGTCGGGTTCCATGATTGGTTCTGGGATTTTTATTGTCTCGACGCTCATGCTGCGCGATATCGGTTCGCCGGCTTGGTTGCTCATCTTATGGGTACTTACTGGGCTCATCACGATTTTTGCCGCCCTTAGTTACGGGGAGTTAGCGGGCATGATGCCTAATGCTGGCGGGCAATATGTTTACATTCAAAGGGCTTATGGTAAAATGGCTTCCTTTCTTTATGGCTGGACCGTTTTTACCGTAATTCAGACAGGTGTTATTGCAGCCGTTGCCGTAGCATTTGCAAAATATACGGCAGTCTTCTTTCCTGAGTTAAATGAGGTGGTCTTTGCCAATTCCTTTTTAACCATAAGTTGGGCGCAGCTATTAGCCATTGGTTCTATTATATTGCTCACTTATTCTAATGCACAAGGCGTACAGAATGGGAAGTTTATTCAGTTTATTTTTACGTTTGCGAAGCTCTTTGCACTCGGAGCACTGATCGTATTAGGGCTCTATATCGGTCTAAAAACAGATGTGTTTAGCCACAATTTTTCCGATGCCTGGAAAGCGACACGAACCGTAATTGCCAATGACGGCCATAAAGTTTTTCAGATGCCGCTCACAGGCTGGGCACTGGTTGGGGCGCTGGGTGCTACTATCATCAATTCGTTGTTTTCTGCAGACGCCTGGAACAACGTTACCTTTATTGCCGGTGAAATCAAAGATCCTAAAAAGAACATCCCAAAGAGTTTATTTTTAGGAACATTAATTGTTACGGTCATTTACGTATTAGCCAACTTGGCCTATCTTGCTTTATTGCCAATTAATGGCAGTATAGACGGCCAGAGCCCTGTGGATCAAGGGATGCTTTTTGCCAGCAACGATCGGGTAGGGGCCTCTGCGGCTTACGTGATTTTTGGAGATGCTGGCATCTTGCTTATGGCTGGCCTCATAATGGTTTCGACTTTTGGGTGCAACAATGGCTTAATTCTAGCGGGTTCAAGGCTTTTTCATGCGATGTCACAGGACGGGCTTTTCTTTAAAAAAGCAGGCGCACTCAATCAGAAATCAGTACCAGGAGTAGCGCTTTGGATTCAGTGTCTTTGGGCTAGTATCTTGTGTCTTTCAGGGAAATATGGTGACCTTCTCACCTACAGCACTTTTGCCAGTTTGCTCTTTTATATTTTGACAATCTATGGCATCTTCCGACTTAGGAAATTGGAGCC
>JAURHO010000115.1 GCA_030833265.1 Crocinitomicaceae bacterium
CCTTTCATGGAAATGGCTGAAAAGCCACTTCCGATTTCAAAACCTTTGACCGCATTGATAGAAAGCATCGCCTTACCTAATTCAGCATGTAATTTATCAAAAACGGGTTCACCCCAGCCCGCTGGAACGCCCTTGAGTATACAGCGTATTGCTCCGCCTGTAGTGTCCCCTTCAGCATGGATTTCTTTAAGATAAGCTTCCATTTGTTCTGAAACCGCTGGCTCAGGACAGCGCAAAAGAGATGCTTCAATTTGAGTGGTGTCATACCAAGATGCGCTTTGCAGTTGCACAGAGCCAATTTGATCAACGTAGGTTGAGGACTGAACACCTAACTGTTGTAGCGCTTGAGCGGCAATGGCACCAGCTACAACACGGCAAGCGGTTTCACGGGCACTGCTGCGACCGCCACCACGGTGGTCACGGATGCCGTATTTTTGTTGATACGTGAAGTCGGCATGAGATGGCCTGAAAGTATCTTTGAGGGCTGCGTAATCTTTGGAGTGCTGATCTTGATTTTTGATCAAGAATGCTAAAGGACTTCCCGTAGTTCTTCCTTCAAAAAGACCCGATAAAAACTCAACTTGATCGGGCTCTTGCCTAGGTGAAACCAAGTTTGATTGCCCAGGGCGTCTTTTAGCTAAAGCCAACTGAATAGCTGCTAAATCGAGTTCAAAATTGGCAGGAAAACCTTCAATGATGCCGCCGATGGCAACACCATGAGACTCGCCAAAAGTGGTGAGCTTGAAAATTTGACCATAACTCGATCCTGACATAAGACAAAGGTAAGCAATTTGGATGGTTAATCTTTTTATATTTGGAACATGCAAAAATGGATTTTTTACGCACTTGCCGCTTGTTATTTAAGCGCTTGTGCACCTGCAAGATTTGTCGAACCGCTCAAAAAAGGCGAACAAGTGCTCACCGGCCACTTTGGTGGGCCAGTAGCTAAAGTGCCAGGAATTGGCGCTATCCCGATTCCTTTCACTTCAATCGGCTATGGCAGAGGACTCACAGACAACACAACTATTATGGGCGCTTTGCAAACTACCTCATTGGCTTTCGGCGTAGGACAGTTTGAATTGGGCGCATCACAACGCATTTGGAGCAACGACCGCATGGGTGTTTCCGGGCAAGTCAATGTGAATTTCCTTCTTGATTTCTACACGGGTGCAAACCGTATATGGCCTCAGCTAGACGCCAACTATTATTTCAAATACGGGCGACAATGGAAGCCCGAGCATTTAGATCATATGTGCAGCGTTTACCACCGCAATTACAACTTTTTTTACTCGGGTATCAGTAATTGGTTTGATTTCTACCGCATTGAATCTCAGGGTAGGCCTAACGAGCAACTCTGGATTCCAAACTTTCAAATCGGACATCAATGGATCAGACCCAAATGGTCGTATCAAGCAGAACTAAAAATCTTAGCGCCGATTTATTCCAACGAAAATATTGTGGTTCCTTACCCGAGTTTACTTCAGAATCGCGGCGCAATGGGACTTTACTTTGGCATTACATATCATTTATAACATGAAAAAATTACTCCTTCTTTTTATCCTATCGCTCAGTCTTTTCTCTTGTCGCAAGAGACTCGATAGCTTTTTGTTCAACCCGAGCCAAATCGAAAGTTACCAACTTGATGCTTACACCGGTGAGCTTACGCTTGATCTTGGAGGTCAATTTTCTGTACCCGAGTCTATGATCCATCAGTTTCAGCTCGATGTAGAACTCGAGGAAGGAACAGCAAAGATGAGTGCGATTTATGTTGGTGACCTCAACAGCATTGCAACTGACACCGTTATTTTATATTGCCATGGTAACAAAGACCATATGGATTTTTATTGGCCAAGACAAAAATTGTATGCCAATACGGGTGGCTTGGGTCGTTATGGTGTACTCATGTTCGATTATCCAAGCTTTGGACTTTCTGAAGGCAAAGCATCTGAAGAAAATATGTACAGAACCACTGCTGCCGCCATTCAATGGCTCAAAAACCAAGGTTTGCAAAAAGAGCGTTTTGTAATTTTTGGGTTTTCCTTAGGTTCTGCCGCTGCCTGTGAGGTCGCTGCACATCCTGCTGAATACGCACTCGAACCTAGTAAACTCATTTTGGAAGCGCCCTTTGCCTCAGCAGAAGTCATGATTCAGGATGCAGCACTGCTATCAATGCCCGGCTCTTTCTTAGTTGATTTAAAAATAGACAACGCTACAGAAATAAAAAAAGTGAGTATTCCGCTACTCTGGATTCATGGCGAAGCAGATTCTTTTCTAACAGTCAAAAGTCATGGACAACCCGTTTATGACAACAAAACACAAGGTTACAAGGAATCTTATTTAGTCCCTGGAGGAGAACACGAAACTACGCCCTTCGTTGCGGGTTATCAAAACTACATGGACAAAATTGCCACCTTTATAGCGCTATAATTCCAAATTAAATTTAGGAATTATAGTGTCTAATCAAGGATTAGTAATTTATTTCGCCCCTTGCGTTCGTCCTGAATAGCTTCTAGGTAATAAACTCCACCGCACAAGTCAATATCCCAAAACTGAGGTTCCTGCGCCTCAAGTTCATGAAGAACTTTGCCATTCATGTCGTAAATCTTGAATGTTGTTTCTCGATCAAAACCACTCAAGTAAATAAGGCCAGTACTTGGATTTGGAGCTACTGAAATATGTAGGTCAGTAAGCGTTGGCACGAAAGAGCAATCTTCAACAATGAGCTGCAAGGTGTCGTATCCTGCACAGGCAGTGAGCGGGTCAATGTATGTGGCGGTAATTAATGCCGGACCAACACTTAATGTACTCGGATCAAAACTATTTCCTGACACGCCTAAACCTGAAAGTATTGAGTTGCTTGGTGTAACATTTAAACTCATTGCACCATCTTGTTGACAAACGATTAAATCAGGGTCATTAATAGTTAATCCGACTACAGGTGCTGCTTGCACATCAATATTGAGTGTACTCGTGGAGCTGCCCGCTGAATTTGTAACCGTTAATGTAACGGTGTATGCACCAGCCGCATAATTGTGTGTCGGATTCTGAGCAGTAGATGTAGCGCCATCACCAAAATCCCAGAACCAACTTGTAGGTGCATTTTGTGAAAGATCTGTGAATGCTGCAGTGGTGCCCGCACAAAATGAAGTTCCTGCACTTTGGAATTGAGCAACTGGAGCCACTGTTGGACCAGCCTCGTTGTAGTAAATCGAGAAATCATCAAAATAAAAACCATCTTTTCTTGTGCCACCATCTGACTTCAGTTGAAAGCGCACTTTAATGACTTGTCCGAGATAATCTGAAAGACTGATTTCCTCTAAGACCCAAGTGGTCATGGTGCCTTCATAAACTGGCTGGTTATTTGGCTGCACGCTTCCGTTGGCACTGTTCCCCGAAACCGTGTAGTTTCCACATTGGCCAATCCAAGTGACGCCATTGTCTGTAGAAACTTGAAACTGCGCATAGTCGTAGTCTGTTTCGATATCCCATTTGGCCCAAAAAGAAATTTTACCTGCTATGGCATTTGTTAAATCAATGGTTGGGGTGTATGTGTAAGTTGTATTTGCATTATTTACGTAATTACCTGTTGGCGTGTCGGTAAATGAACGCGGCGAAGAAACAAATGTACTTGTGGTCGTATTCCAGTTACCTGTCCAGTTCGTAGCTGAAGTTCCATTTTCAGATACTTGTAAGGTATAAGCGCCATAGTTTTTGATAATCGTATCTTTTTTCACCCAAAGTCCATTGTCTGTTTTCAGGATGTATTTAATTAAATCACCCGGCTGAATAGTCGGAACAAGGGTATAATTGATACTACCGGTAGTCGTTTGCATTTGCGCCAAATTATAAACAACAGGGGATCCTACTGAAGCCACATTCAATAGTGGCTCAATACTGACTGTTACTGCGCCAGATTGTCTACCCAAGCGGTAAACACTATGCGAAAAAGCGCCTGTTGCAGTAGCAATATTAGAAGGGTCTGTATCTTTTGTAATGACATAATTTCTAGATAGATGCGCCAAAACTAAATTTGGATAAACCATCTCTTTACAAGTTGGGATAATTTCAGCAGAAGGTTGCCAAAACGCTGAGCCAACTTCTGGCGTATGTGAAAAAATTGTGTCTTTTTGACCAACGCCAACATCAACTTTATACATGTAATCGTCAGAATCTCCTGAGGCGGGGTAAAGCGCAGAACTTTTCATAGAGGTATAACCATTTTGGCTTACCATTTCATCTGTGTGCGCCTGTAACCAAGCATGATGATCGGCATATTCTGCAACTGTTGTGCCGATTGGAAACAAGATATCTTGCGCATAAGTATGTGCATTGAAGGCCATTTCAAAATCATTTTGCTGAACGAGCCAACGCATGGCTTGTGTTTCTGGCTCCGAAAAAGCAGCTGTCCCGCAATAGGTTTCATTGGTTTGGGTAAAAGAGGTCCCGGTTGTGCCCCATCCGTAAGAATAATTTCTGTTCAAATCGACGCCATAAGACCCGCCTGAATTGAGTCTGCGATTCTTGCGCCACATCCCGCCACCATTCGGATTCGTAGTTTGGTTGTAAACATAACCATCTGGGTTTAAACATGGAACGAAATAGAGCTGTGTCTGATTCACCAAATAAGTTACCTCATCATTAGTACCATAATTTTCTAATAAGTACCACATGTAGAAAATGGTTTCCATCAAACTCATTGGTTCGCGGGCATGATGAATGGCAGAATATAAAATTTTTGGTTCGCCGGCTTCATCAAGGCTAGGGTTATCTGAGAGTCTAACGTAATAGATCGGCCTATTTTCATAGGTTAAGTAATTTGAAATGGGAGCTTTTGCCGTGATTAAATTGGGATAAGTTGCCACCATTTCGTCTAGTTCAGCAAGCATTTGAGTATAGGTCAGATAACCGCCCATTGAACCTAGATTAAAATGACTTGGCGTTGTCGGATTAAAACCTGAACCGCTGCCACTACCTCCGCTACAAGTAGCATTTTTTTCGTAGTCAACCGCATGGCTTGGGTGCGCTAAAATATCGACATAATAAGCCTCGACATCTTCAATGAGGACTTCATAAGAAAACTGGTGGTCATCCATTATTTTTCTTTCAGCAGCAGAAAAATCAGAAATGAAAAAAGTGCCTTCTTTACGGATACCGTGGTCTACGGCCACTCCAAGATTGGCAAGCTCAGCCAGTTGTTCATTTGTGGCAAGAACCTTCAATCGGGAATAATCTTGTGCAAAAAACTGCAAAGAAATAACGGAGAAAAGAAGTAAAAATAATGGCTTCATATAGGAGAGTTTAGCGCTACAAAATAACATACTTTTTTTAATAAAATTGGAATATAAGTTCGTTTCAGGCAACCTTTTAACGTTGATATAGTTTAGTATTTTGAGATTGCACGTGTTTGTGTTAATTTTACTACATACCATGAAATTTATAATACGTTTGAGTCTGCTAATTAGTTGGGTGCATTTCGCACACGCTCAAGACGTATGGATTTACCCCAACAAAGGGCAATGGGATGAAC